>JBEKCX010000448.1:0-2801 GCA_050014655.1 Occallatibacter sp.
GTTCAGTGTCAAGAAATCCGACAATCCCCGCCCTCCTCTGGCCGGGTAATATTACCGCGATTCTCAGTTGAGTGGTTGTGGTTTTGCTGGGCGAACCTGAAATTTGAAACACGTCAAGGGGTTGTGCTAATTGGAAGCATGAATAATGAATCAGAAATCAAACGGCTGTCGGACGCTGTGGCCTCCATTACCTCAACGATTACAGAAATCATCGACACAAGGTTGAAATTGGCAACTGAAATGTCCAAGGATGTAGATGGCTGGGCGGGGCGATCACTGGTTCCGAGGGCAACTGAGGGATGGGTCGGAAAGATGGAGGTGGCTCGACATTTCAAAATTAGCCGCCGCACTGTTGATAATTGGATGAGCAACGGTTCACTCCCCTACATCCGAATCGGCAGAAACGTGAGATTCAAATTGAGCGAAGCCGATGAGGCATTGAACCGCCGCTACGGAAGTCAAGAGAGATGGTGAAGTTGATTTTGGCGGTGTGACCTTGTTGCCGCCCCAAAACGGCGGTCTAATTCTTTCGTCTCGGCACTTTGTGCTCTTTTGCAAAATCACCGGCTTCTGCCCGGCGCAAGAATTCACTCAGGCCTTTATCGGTGATATATGGCCGCCCGCAAATATTGACCGTCGAAAGCCACCCCCTGCGCCGCCATCGCCAGGCCGTCACATCTGAAATGCTGGCCTGCCGGCAGAACTTTGAGAGGCTCACGATGGCCGTTCCTTGAATAAATGGATCATATTGAGTGTTCATTGGAGCAATTCTTTGACCACAACCTCATCAAACCTCCCTCACCACCGCCTCATGCCAAAACAGCGACAGCCATTCCCGCGCCTCCCACCTCTCCTCCTTCGATCCGCCTTCGAGTTCGAGCTTGCCATCCCAGTGCTTGATCAATTTCGCCTCGCCCCATACAGCGATCACCTCGCCCTGATCTTTGTGGTCTGGGAAGAAATTTTGGTTCATGGTGTCCTCTTCATTCCTGCACAATCGCCCCGGTTCTTCCATCCAACACCCGAAGGGCTGCAACGCGAACTTTGCGGGCTGAAGAGTGATTCCATGCAGTTCTGGGCAGGGCTTCCAAACCCCTCAACGCCTCATCCGCCTCGCCCAGCATCAACCAGAGTTCGGCGCTCTTGATCCTGACTGCGTGGGGAAGCAAAAGCCGGGGTTGAGGGAGGTTGACGGTTGCAGTGCGGCGACGAACTCCGATGTTGGCGGCAGCTTCTCTTTGGGTGTGACTTGATCGCCCGGTACAAGGATTTGGATGGCCTGCAATTGGTGTTTTCGTTTTGCATGTTTCGATATTCATGCCGGAGATTATCAGGGAGGGGTGGACATTGGCTGGGCAACCCAATTCTTTTCTGCCCCGAGGAATGGGCAAGGGTTGTTTCGGGAAGTGGCGGATCAGTGCCGCGGCAGCGACGCCTTGGAAATCCTGGACTGTCCAAAACCGGCGGATTGGCAAAAGGAAAAAAGCAAATATCTACTCCTTTGGCGGCGATTCCCCATTGTATCCCTCTTTGTATACCGCGCCTCGGAAAACGGGGCCAACAGGGTCTTTTTGAGGCGGCCGGGAGAGAATTTGTCGTCCGTGTAAGTCCTTGTCAGGACGAATGATACATCGCAAGTCGTTGATTATGAGCCGGACTTTCAGTCCTCGGGGAACGCGGTGAGAGCGAGGCGGTCTTCGGATTTCATCTGGTCCCCCAGGAAAAAGGCGAATTTCATGCTTGTACGGTGCCCCGGATTGTCAGATAAAGTGGGTAGTTTTTCTGACAGGAATCGGAACCATTATTGAATGCAAACCATTGATGCCAAGCTGAAAAGCCGTGTATTTATGGCAGCAGGAGGGGTGCGGTCTTTAGCCCAAATGATTTTTAGATGTGGGCGGGCGAGATGCCGTGGACAAGGCGCTGTCGCGTCTGACGGCCAAAAGGACGATCCGGCGGTTGGCGCGGGGGCTTTTGTAAAGTCGGGGCCAGGCCCAGGCCCTCACCCTCTGCCAATTCGCAAAGCCGCCGGGCACTCATTTCCGAACGGAGGAACTTCTCAAATTTATCCATAAAGCCCGCCTATGCTGTACACTAGAATTGGGCAACCCCCTCTGACATGGCGTCCTCAGCAAGCTCCGCGACCTCCTGCCACAGCCCGGATTCCAGTGCTTCCACTGGTGTCATCCCGTCCATGTGGCAAGGGGTGATCAGCCACTCTATAAATTGCTCGCTCCCCAGCCGGTTGCGCAGGGCCGTGATGGTGTTGAACTGAACCGCTCTTAACAGTCGTTCGCTTGTACTCATGCAGCTTAGTTTGGCATCGTTCATATAAGCCAAACCAAGAACTTCATCATGGGAGAAATTACTTCTTCCGATGTAGCTGCGTTCTGCACACAGGCCGTAGTCGATCACGTCACCCAGCGGGTTGCCAGAGGTTCCCTCCTGTGCGTTTCGACGGGGGGGCGTGAGGCCGGCTCTTCGGAGTCGACTTCAGAGTTTACCCGATCGCTATTGCCCGGTGCATTTTATGGTTGAAATTGAAGCTGATTTTGCACATAGGGAAGGGAATCAATGAACCAGCGAAAACTTGGAACACAAGGATTGACCGTTTCGGCGCTCGGACTCGGGTGCATGGGAATGTCGGAGTTCTACGGCGCGCGCGATGACCAGGAATCAATCGCCACGATCCACCGCGCGGTCGCTCTCGGGGTGACCTTGCTCGACACGGCGGACATGTACGGCTGCGGCGAAAACGAGCGGCTGGTCGGACGCGCCATCAAAGGCCGCCGCCGCGAGGT
>JBEKCX010000449.1:0-2808 GCA_050014655.1 Occallatibacter sp.
AAGTCCTCTTGATCAATTGATCAACCAATGGGGGAAACTAACGGGTAACCTCATTACCAGTGAAGAACAAAGGGCGATGGCTCCAATAACCACTAATAATAATCTGAATAGAACTGTTTCGGCGGATCAAATAAGAATCTTTTTAGACGGCGAAGGTGACTTAAATCCACTGTATCGTAATCCAGAATATGCCCAAAAAACGAAATATAAATGCCTCATTGCTCCTCCAAATTATCTGTATACAATAAGTTATGCTCAACATCCTGAAGGCCGTGTTCCAATGATCCCAGGCATAGCAGGATTCTATTCTGGCTGCGACCGCGAATGGTTTCGACCCGTTTGTGATGGAGATAATTTTACTTATCGCGTTATCTTCCCTTCGGAAATAAAAGTGAAAAGCAGTAAATTCGCGGGACGAATAGTGCTTGGTTACGAGAAAACTGATTATTATAAGCAGGGTGGAGAAATAGTTGCCGGATATAGCTCCTACGAAACGTGGGCTGAGATAGAGAAAATCAAAGAAATGAATAAATATGGGAATTTGGCCAAAATGCCTGAATATAGTGAAAAAGAAATAGAGGAGATTTATGCGGCGCAAGATAGAGAAGAGATAAGAGGTTCAAATCCTCGCTATTGGGAAGATGTGGAGGAAGGGGACGAGTTAACGCCAGTAGTTCGTGGTCCAATGAGCGAAAATGAAAGGGATGCTTGGATGGCAGGTGGTCACTTTCATAAATTGTCGGATAAGTTAAACCGTTCACTTTGGGTAAAAGAGCCAATGACCATTATCTCAACATTCGCCGGTAGAGAACCTCCGGCGGGTTTCAAAGCTGCCCACCCGAGGCCCGCTGTGGCCGGGCAGCAGCCCGAAGCATGGCGTTACGTCCTACTTACAAACTGGATGGGGGATGACGGATTTCTTTGGAAGTTCAACTCCCAGATTAGAATGTTCACCATGATGGGGGACACTACTTGGGTCAAAGGGAAGGTAATAAAGAAATACCTTGACGACGGAAAGTACTGTGTGGATATTGATATCCAGAACACAAATCAAAACGAGGTGGTAACAATAAAAGGAACGGCCACGGTGATTCTTCCTTCGAGAGAACACGGACCAGTGGTTTACCCAAAGCCTTACAACCGCGTCCCTCAACAATAGTAAATAGTAATTAAACCAGCAGTATGTGCGACTTCTCTCATTTCACCGATTATGATATGAAAGAATAATGTGTCAATGTAATTTGTGGGATAACAAAAGATAGGAGGATGTTTATGAAGGCATTGGTCATAGGGGGCACAGGCCCGACAGGTCCATATGTCGTTGAAGGACTGCTTAAAAAAGGATACGAGGTAACTGTCTTGCACCGCGGATTTCATGAGGTCGAATATTCCCAGCAAATCGAGCACATTCATGTTGATCCGTTCTCGCCCGAAGCGATGGAAGGCCTCGGTTCCCGGAAATTTGATGTTGTTGTCAGCATGTATGGACGGTTGCGCCAAATAGCCGAGGGCATGAAAGGACGAACACAAAGATTCTTAGGGGTGACGGGGCCAGCCTACCTGGGCTCAATGAACCCAGCAGATAATCCTGAAGGACTTTTAATGCCCATACCCGAAAATGCACCAGTTGTAAACGATCCCAAAATATTTAAGATTGGTTATTTGATAGTACTTAGCGAACAGGAAGTCATGAGGGTACATCAAGAGGGCGGATATAGTGCCACATTATTTCGCTATCCCATGATATATGGCCCCAGGCAGCTCCCTCCTAAAGAGTGGAGCATAATAAGAAGGATTCTGGATAAGAGGAAGAAGCTCATTATTCCTGATGGTGGCTTAGTTTTGAGATCAAGGGCTTATGCTGAGAATGCAGCCCATGCTTTATTGTTGGCAATAGATCATCCAGAATCCGGAGGACAGATCTATAATGTTTCAGAAGAGAGAACACTTACTCTGAGGGAATGGGTGGATAATATCGCTAATCAGATGGGGCACGAATTTGAATATATAGACATGCCGTGGGCAATCGCCAAGCCTTGTCATATGTGGGCGACTAGTGAACGTCACGTTGTATTGGATAATACTAAGATAAAAAAGGAGTTGGGATATTATGACGTGGTTCCGGTTAAAGAAGGATTGAAACGGACAGTGCAATGGTTTCTCGAGAACCCACCAGAACCAGGTGGAGAGATAGAACAGCAGCTTAGGGACCCATTTAAATACGATGTCGAAGACAAGATTATTCAGGAATGGGAAAAGGCCTGCAGCAAAATTCAGGAGATACCATTCATAATAGAAGACAAAAAATATGGTTATGCAGATCCGAGGGTGTCTCAAAAGAAATCTTCAGCTACGAGCTGATTGGAACATGACACTATTGATCCGCGATCAAAGGGGTCGAACGGATAAGGAAGCAGTAATGAAAGCACAGCACAAATTTAAGATTGTTGAACGACTAAAAGAACTATTACAGAACCTCCACTTCGATGCGATGAATAAGAAAGGTGCCGAGTAATGATTTGTTAAAGTCATTATTGGTGATAAAAACAAGAAACCATTGATAAGGAAGTGAAGTTTGAATACACAATATGATGTTGTCATTGTAGGTTGTGGGCCGGCGGGGCTTGCAGCAGGTTTATACGCTGCGCGGTCGCGTGTGCGGACCTTGATTCTAGAAAGAGAAATAGCCGGTGGCGAATTAATGAACATAGATTTGATTGAGAACTATCCCGGTTATCCAGATGGAATCGATGGGCCGGAATTGGGTTCTAATATGATTAGGCAGGCAACCAGATTCGGGGCAGAACT
>JBEKCX010000450.1:0-2832 GCA_050014655.1 Occallatibacter sp.
GAAGGACTCAGGGTGGTAACAGAAGAGAGGGATATCCATTCCAGCGGAGGCTGGAATCCAGTAGTGATAAACCATTACAATAATAACTGATAGCTGAGGATATAAATAAAGGAACTAAGTAATTTCTCCCCTTTGTAAGGGCTATAGTCCCGCGAATTTATTTAGGGAGAGATTAAGAGGGATTTATACTATGTTAGACTTAAAATTTATTCGTGAAAATCCGGATGTCGTCCGGCAGGCGATGGTCAACCGTCAGGAAAAATCATCCCCACTGGATGAAATCCTGCAGCTGGATACCGAACGCCGGCAGAAAATGACCGAACTCGAAGATTTGCGGCGCAACCGCAAACAAGCCTCCAAAACCAGACAGGCCGATGCCGCCGAAGAAGGCCGCGCTTTACGCACCAAAATCCACGACCTGGAAGAGACCGTCAATAATCTGGACGTTAAGCTCCACGACCTGCTTCTCCAGATGCCGAACATTCCCAGTCCCCAGGTGCCGGTGGGCAAGGACTCCAGCGAAAACGTCGTCGTGCGCAGCTGGGGCGAACCGAAAAAACTGGCTTTCCCGGCGAAACCGCACTGGGAACTGGGCGAATCGCTGGGCATCATCGACTTCGAACGCGGTGTCAAACTCTCCGGCACGCGTTTCTATATTCTGCGCGGACTGGGCGCCCGGCTACAGCGCGCGGTCATCGCCTACATGCTGGATTTGCACACGCTGCAGCACGGCTACAAAGAAATCTATCCGCCGTACATGGTGAAAAAAGAAATGCTGGTCGGCGCAGGGCAATTACCCAAATTTGTCGATAACCTCTATCATGATATCGAAGAGGACTACTGGTGGGTGCCGACGGCCGAAGTGCCGCTGACCAACCTGCACCGCGATGAAATCATCCCGCCCGGCATGCTGCCGTTCTACTACGTCGCCTACACGGCCTGTTTCCGCCGCGAAAAGATGTCCGCCGGTAAAGACACCCGCGGCATCAAACGGGGCCACCAGTTTGACAAGGTAGAGATGTACAAGTTCGTTGAGCCTGAAACATCCTGCGGCGAACTGGATAAAATGGTGCATGACGCCGAAGAGGTCTGCGAAAAGCTGGGCCTGCCCTACCGCATCGTCCAAATCTGCACCGGCGATATAGGTTTCGGCTCCACGATGACCTACGACATCGAAGTCTGGGCACCGGGCTGCCAGGAATGGCTGGAAGTCAGCTCCTGCTCCAATTGCGGCGATTTCCAGGGGCGGCGCGCCAACGTCCGCTTCCGTCCCGCGGCTGATGTCAAACCCCAGTTCGTGCATACCCTCAACGGCTCCGGACTGGCCCTGCCCAGAATTATGATTGCCATCATGGAAAATTACCAGCAGGCAGACGGCTCGATTGCGGTGCCGCAGGTTTTGCAGGACTTCCTGCATACCGATGTCATCAGGAAAGACTAATTCGGCTGGTTTCGCATTAAGAATTAATAAAGATAAATGCTCGTAGCTGTAGGGGAGGGTTTCCGTAGACCACAGTCGAAGGTACTCAGTTTTAAAAACTGATGTACGAACCCGACCGCCACTATTCCGCTCAGGTATTTATCATTAGATATTTGAAAACACCCGGACACAAACACGAAAATAATTTCCTTTACTAATCGTCCGGTATCTCTCAAACGATACAGGGTATTGTATAATTTAGTTGAGAAGTAAACTACACATCAAAAGTAACTGCCCAAAGGAGCGAAATAATGGCTGACATCAAAAGCGCCTACGAAATCGCGATGGAGAAAATCAACAAAATAGAATCGGCCACGCCGGAAGAACGGCTGAAATGGAAATATATTCCAAAAGGTGAGGAACTGGCCGGGAAATACCTCAAAGACGATATCAATCTCACTGCGGAACTAGCCAAATACGGCGAGCAGGAGCGGAAATATGTCGTGCAAGGCATCTCTTCGATACTCATCCGCAATATTGACCTGCCGAAGAATGACGCCGTGAAGAAAAATAACAAAAAAGCGATGGACGGGCTCAGCGCTATCAAGAAAGACAAAAAAGGTCTGGAGAACGCATTCAGCAAAATCAGATACATCTTCAACCACTATTCCGAACAGGGCGAAGCGCAGAAAAAAGCAGCCTACGAACAGGTTAAAGAAGAATTCATGATGAAGGTGCAGCAGGCTCTGGCGCAGCAGGGCTCGAACGCCAGAATCAACGCCGTCGACATCGAACGGCAGCCGCAATTCCAGGAAGAATGGCGGAAAATGCTGATGCGGCTGGATTCGCAGTACCTGCATCATTTAAACGAGTACAAGCACGAGCTTCAGGCAATCAATTAGGCTCCCGGGGACGAGGCGGTAAATGGATATTGATGATGTAAAAATCCAGGAAGCGGTGGAACATACCGAGATTCTGCGGGCGCCGAAACAGAGCCTGACCACTTTCGGGACGACCAATATCTATTACTATCTCGTGACCGAACCGGCGTACGCGGAACTGACCCCGAACGTCCATGAAACCGTCGTCCGGGAAGGCCGGGTCATCGCCGAAAAACCGCGTATTGTGACCCCCTACTATTTATCATCATTGGAAGGCTTCAGCGATAACGCCCGCCGCTACTTCGATTCCCTGGTGAAAACCTACGGCACAAGCGTCCAGGGGCTGCTCTACGCCTACCGCAACGAGCCTAAAGAGATGAACATCGCTTCGGACAGTCTGCCGGCGGTGGTGGCGAAGTTGAATGAAGACCTCGACAAACGCGGCGACCCGCTGACCGCTATCATTAAAGGGCTGGATGCAATGTGGGACGTCGCCATCATCAAATTTATTTTTGAGATGACACAGCGTTC
>JBEKCX010000451.1:0-2833 GCA_050014655.1 Occallatibacter sp.
GCCCTTCTGGAAGTACTGGGCCTCGGAGTCCCGCGGCGCCACCGGGAAGGGATGACACACGATCCAGTCGGTGGAGAAAGCCGGGTCCAGAAGACCCGGGGAGACTACCGCGCCGGTATCGGGATCCACCTTCGGTGGGTTGTCCTTGATGGTCGAGACCCACACCAGGATGGTGTTGGTGGCTGTGTCGTAGACAGGGTTGACCAGGCTCTGCGTTCCGTCGTCGGACTGACCACTAACTCCCGTCAGAACAAGCACATCCAAGGAGCCGGAATCGGCTCCTTGGGCATCCATCTGTTGTTTTAGGGCGGCGGCGGCGCGGCGGGGGCAACCGGGACGCCCGTCGTCGGTCTGCGCGATCCGTTGGTTGATGCAAACGGAGCACGGGCTAACAATGCCCCGGAATGACTGCGGAGCGGAGATCGCCCGGGCTTGTTTGACATACGCGACTGACTGATCAACCGGTCTCATTGCTTTCTAGTATAGGTAGCGGGTGAAACCGGCCAAAGCTACTGGGCGGGTTGGTACTGGGTCAATTTGAAGTGAATGATTGAAGCCAGACATCGCAGGCAGTTCGACCACCAGCAGCAGAGACGCACTATCCGCACAGTTCACGCAATGGCGATTTCACGCAAATCGTGGAACGCCCCGGGCGGGATCACAGGTTCCTACGGCGTTTGAGGACCTATCCCCCGAAGAGATTTCTTAGTCCGAAAGATTCTCCGACCACAATTTCAAAGCGCGCTCCAATAACTTCGCCTGCCGTTCCTCGACTGTCTGAGGCGTCCACTCGGCAAAACTCAGAAGTTCCTTTGTAACTTCAAGTTTTGATTCGGCATAGTACTTCACCTTTGTGCTGAATCCTGAGTTCTTGATTTGCGTATTGAGGCGCCGATCGAGAAGAGTCAGGTTGCCAAGGCGTTGAACGTACTTGCCGTGTTCTGGCCACCGTTCTGCCGCCGGTGGCTGTTGAGGATAGATATGCTCAACATGGACCCGATTCGCACCGGCGACGGTGACCTCAGCTGTAGCACTCATCGCTGAATCGAACAGAGTCAATAAATATCGAGCTATGCCGTGTTCGCTGGGGCCGAAACTGAGATTGCCGAAGCTCTCGACGAACGCGGCATTCGATGGAGATTTGGTGCGTAAGAGATCCTCTGCGTGGTCTATTGAGCCTCCATCAGCAATCAACTTCGAACAAACAAATGCCAGGCTTTCCAGAGAAGCACGATCCATGTTGCAGATGACGTTATGACGCAGAACGAGCGTTCGTAGCGCTTTCCCCAAACGCTTTTGACTTTCGAGATCGAACTTGCGTGCAGCGGCAATGAAGACCGGATAGCCGGCGTTGAATTTGAGTATGCGCAAGCTCAGCCAGTATTCTTCGAGGTCTGGGTCGTCTGTGTCGCCGTCGCGAATCGTCCTGTAATGAGTAGCGTCTTCCGCCAGCCGCTTCGAGTACACCAAAGAAGCGCTTGCCTGATCCTGTTGGTCAAGATCGTCTGTGATGATCTTATAAAGCGCACGACTCTTGAGATCGCCGTGCTGCGCAACCCACGACATGCGCATCAGAGACTCGGCTCCAATATCTCGTCCACATGCACGGAATGTAGACTCCCACAGCTTTATGATTTCTTCACGTTGGCTCTCATGCGCGTTTTGCAGGATGTGGCTTCGGACGAGATCCACAGATGACAACCCGATCCCACGATCATTCAAACTTGTGAAAATGGCGGCAGCGCTTCGTTCGGTGTCAGCGATCGCTGAGATGAGCGCCATCCGCTCTCGCAGCACGACGCTTAAATATCCGATCTGATCGAACCCTTCCTTACCTGCACCCGCAGAGTTCCAGAGTTCCGTGATTCTGTCCGAGAAGTAGTTATAGGCTTGAACGATCAGTCGATGAGATCCTTGGCCTGCAGCAGGTAGATTCTCTGGACGAGGATAGCCCTGGATGAATTGCCTGAAAAACTGTCTATCGAAGACGTTGAGTTCGAGCCGGGGGACAGTTGCTCCTGTGATCTCATCTGCAAAGAGGATGAACTGATCTTGGATTTGCCTCGCTGCCGTCTCCTTGTACTCGACCATCTTGTCGCGTATGACAGCGAGAAGAATGGTCGCCGTTGCCAGTCTCTGCTGACCGTCAAGCACGAGATGGAAGGTCTCACTATTCACCAGCACTATCGCGCCAAGAAAATACTCGCGATGCGAATGGCCGTCATTTTGAGAAAACTTCAATAAGTCATCCCAAAACTCAGCGACTTGGGTCTTTTCCCAACTGAAATCCCGTTGGTAATCCGGCACTCGTAGTGGTGGGCTGGTACTCGCCAGCAGCTGTCCCAGCGTACGTTTGTCCGGTTTGAAGGTTTCTTTTAGGGCGGTGGCAGCAGTCGGCATAGGTCACTCGTAGCATCCATACAGCAGGTGTCGGAATCAGTCACCTCTGAGAATAATCTACAGAGATAAAAACTGCGAATGACATGGGCGAAGTCTCCCGATCCGAAGCAGGGGTGAGTCCCGATCATCGGTATCCAAAAGTCGCCCAGTGTTCAGCGATCCGCTAACCGCTGGGATGAAGCCGATTTCAATGGCGAGATCAGGGCTTAGCGTGGAATAAGGAACGAAGTTCCCGAAATACGTGGCGGCAACTTCGATTGCCCCGGACTTCAAACTGACCCACCACCATTCGACTGGACTGGAAGGGTGTTCTGGGGAGCGCCCTTGGCGAAGCGGTAGGCGTCGAGCAGTGGGTAGACCTCGTCGGCCTTGAACGCCTGGAAGCTGTTCTGGATGTTCTGGAAGACGTCGCCGATCTGGTAACCTTCCAGTC
>JBEKCX010000452.1:0-2841 GCA_050014655.1 Occallatibacter sp.
TCCCGAAACCGACTTGAGATAGTCATGGCGCACGAGAACACGGATGCAGCCGATAGGATCAAAAGCCACGGCAGCGGCGAATTCGTCCAATCCGATGAGGGCACCGGCAGATTGCTTCTCGATGAAATGGCAGACCTCCTCCGTCTTCTTGTTGTAGTGCGGATCGTAGTGGGCAGCCACGTCGAGGAAGACCGTGACCAGAGTGTCGTACACCTCGTCAGAGGTCACGCAGTCCTTGAAGGCCAGGTGCAGATGCTTGGCGGCCTTGCGGAAGCTCATCATGGTCGGCGCATTGCCCTTGGGAAGAAGCAGCTTCAGGAAGGCTTGGACATCCTTGCCTTGCGGGCCGCTGAGAGCCGGCACCTCGGAGTACACGATCAGGTTGAAGTACTTGATCAGGTAGCCGTGGAATGCTTCGAGCACCTCCAGTTGCAGCTTCTCGCGCAACTCTGGATCGGTTGCTGTGGCAAAGTCGTATGCCTTCTGGTTGATGACCTCGCGATCGTGACGATCGGAGACTTCGCGGACCTTCCACTTGCTGGCATAGTGGCCGCTTGAGAGATAGTAATTCCGTAGCAACTGATTGGCCTCGTGTCCCCACACGGCGGCTGCACAGTTGTTGATGGGTGGTTAGGCGGCGGTACTAGAGCGCGGCTTTCACTTTGTCGACGGCGCCCTCGATGGCAGCCTTGGCGGACTGTTCGAGGCCGAGGATTTTGACGTAGATGTCATGCGCCAGGGTGTGGATGGAGATGAGCTCCTTGACCTTGGGCAGGATCACAGCCAGGGTCTCGCGGAACAGTCTCTGTGCCTCGGCGCTGGCCTTGTTGTAGGCCTCTTCGAGTTCCTGGATAGGGGTATGCGCCAGAGCTTCGACCTCTGCGAGGGCTGGATCTTTGGCGGGTTCTACTGGGGTGGATGAGGCAGGTGCTGCAGTGGTTTCATTCATGATTCGAGAGTATCGATCAGCTGGCCTGAGCCAAAGCTTGTCCTACAATGGCCGCAGCACCCAACGTCCGCCGGCCATATTCAGCCATCAGCACAGCCTCCGCGCGCCCATCATCCTTCACGAGAGAGAACAAATTCGCCTGGTCAGGAAACAGTTGCTTGGCACGTGTCCGGGAGACGCCTTTGTCCTGCGTCATATCGGCCAGCATGACCTTCTTCCAACGCACTGGAGAGACCAGCGTATACGGAACCTTGAGTGCGGCCAGGATGCCGATCCAGATCCCGAAGCCCTTGCCGAAGTCGAAGGTGCTGGAGACACCCTGACCAGGCATGGAGTGGACACTCTCCAGCATGGCGTAGACCTGTCCGCCCTCCTTGGCCTTGGTGATTAGAGCCAGCATGCCCGGGACGTCGTACGAGTTCTTCGTTCCTTTGGCCGCCTTCATAGTGGGCGTGTCGAAGGCCTCGACCACCAGCCCGTTCTCTCCGGACCGGATGATGCCGACAGCTCCAGACTTCCCAGGATCGATACCAATGAATGTGTCGTACATTAGAGTTCGAACGCTCCCTTTCCAGATTCGGCCTGTTCCTTGGCCGTTTCGGCGACAGTCTTTCTTTGAGTCTTAGCACGAATCAAAACATCGAGAATTTCGGCGATGTCCTGCTTGTAAAAGTTGAGTGTGACTTCATAGAAGCCGCCAGGATACAGACGGCCGTTCTTCATTCCGTGGCGCACCTTGGTGAAGTCAATGGTGAGCTCTTGATGCTCCGCCAGCGCGTGCAGGAGACGTATCATGTGATCGATCTCGAGCGGCTTGAACTGCATCCGGTGCGCGTACATCGTGACCTTGTCGACGATGCGTCCATTCATGGTCACGAACTTGCGCGATGCGGCCTCGTCGCCGCGCTCGTACATGTCGAACCAGCGTTGCATCTTGGCCAGGAGAATGTCGCAGACCGGCCGGTACCAGGTTGGATCTTTGGTCTCTGCCACTCGACTACCGCTTTCCTCTTTCCCGCGGTGCGGAGTCCGTGCCGTAGCCGCGCAGGATCGTCGGCGCCATCCGCCGCGGGCTGATGCCGGGTGTGGGCTTCACGACCAGAGGATCGAGTCCTCCGGTGTACTGGCCTAGCGGGCCGATGCCCTTGATGTTGCCCTTGGGAGCCAGGATGGGCGAGCCGGGCATCTTGCCCTTGCCCTTTTTCTTGCCGTCTTCGAGTTGCATTAGACCTCTCGTAGTGCGAACGGATCTACAGTGACATCGAGCAGCATCGGAGCCAAAGCTTCCTGCTCGTAGTCCGGAAGGAGCTTGGTGAAGCCCTGCAGATCCGGCAGGACCAGTGGCGCTAAGTCGGGCGCGTCATCGAATGGATAGCCTGGCGATGCCTTTTCCGGAAGCACGTCCACAGTTGTGAATGGATTGCCGACACTCACGGACACGCTGATGAACGGGATCGGATCCGGCAGCTTGGCGGTGACATCTACTTCCAGGGAACCGGTCACTGGATCGAAGTGGGAGCCTGTGACGACCCCAATGACCTTGTTCTCGAACAGCACTGGTGTCCCCACCTTGAGTTGCTCGGGAGTCATCTTGGTTTTGAAGGAAAGCTGCTTTGTGGTGTCGCGCACAAAGCCGTTATCGTCGTACTCCATCAGACGATCCTTTCCCATCCGGGGCCTTCATTCTCGATCTGTGCCATAGTCCGGCCGGGCTTGGCCGGGACCTCGACGATCTTCACCTCCGGGTTGGCTGGGTTCAGCTGGGGATACGGAGTGAAGTGTCCTTGCCGGTCAGTCCTCGAACGCATTTGCTGGACGGAGTCGAGTACATCTCCATGGCCTTCCAGCATGCAGCAGTGGGTGATGCACTGACTGAAGTCATCCGGGATCCG
>JBEKCX010000453.1:0-2849 GCA_050014655.1 Occallatibacter sp.
ATTGCAGCAAACCAGCCGGGGTATGCCGAAAGGCGGCATACTGTCTTCAGTGGTGGCAGGCGCAGCCCTGACTCTTCCCAAGATTAGTGTATCTAAGAATGGTGAGGTTGCCAAACCTTCCACCAAGCCGCAGACTAGGCCGCAGACTGTCAATCCTTCAGTTGTTCCTTCTAAGGTAAAGACAGAAGTAGTGGCACCGCAGACCAGTACGAATCCTGCTGTTAATCCATCTACGGTCCAGCAGCAATCGCAGCAGAAGGCACAACAGAAAGCGCAAAGTCAGCAGCAGAGCCAGCAGCAGTCACAGCAGCAAAGTCAGCAACAAAGTCAAAGCGAACAGCAGAATGTGGAACAGGACATGTCCCAGGCAATGCAAGCATCACTGGCGACATCGATGGCTGTCAATACCCCGGTGGCAACCGCAACAAGTGTGCAGCCGCCTCCTAATTCCGTAACGCCCATCGCTCCAATCAAAGAGAAGAAACCAACCGGGCAAAATGGAGAATTTACCGCTGAAGACCTTGCCAATGCCACGACATGGAAGGCTGGTTTTGGCTGGTGGTACCGGTTCCCCAACGGTCAGTATCGTTTCCTGAGAAAACCACCGCCAGGAGCGCAGCCGGTAAAACCTGGCAAGGGTTCAGGTTATGCCAGTATCCAGACAATCAAAGGCAAACCTATTATTGATACTCACCGCATGGGGGCGGTAACGGTAACGATTAACCGTCCCGGTAAACAGCCCGGTGCGAAAGGCGCTATCGCCTATCATGCCACCGGACAAGGTAAGCCGGGATTATCCATGACGCGCAAGGGAAAGATGGTTAATATCCGGGGTGTAGGACTGGCCAATGTCCATAAAATACCACGCGGCAGAGTATTAAGAAGTTAAAAATTGGAGAGTGATCGATATGAGCATGACGCAGTCGGAAAGAGAAGCAACCCAGAAACTGGTGAACAGTTATCGAGTATGGAACGCCGATACCGGCGTAACGCTAGGTTGGAAAGCTGACACGCCTGATTTCGTGAAGCAAGCCGCCGCAAGCCTGGAACTTGACAGGCCGGAGGCAGGCAGCAATAATATTATGGCAAATAAGGAGAATGACAGTGACAGAGACACCGATCGAAGTGGACTACGGGGAACCAATGACCTACAGCCTGGCACAACTGGAAGCCAAAGCAATGACCTTTCTCAAAGAGAGCAAGCGGTACAAGAACATGCCAGCGAAAGACATGAAGGAACTGGCAGCCCTCAAGGCGCGGGCGGCGAAGCACGAGGCCGAGAGCTTAATCTCACCGGATCTGCCGGACTTCGTGGTCTGGCCGAGAGTCATCCGGACAATAATCCTGGAAGTGAACAGCGACTAGCAACAGAGCCGCTGGCATCAACACCCGCTAAAGATATTGTCCTCACCGAGCATTCCGATATCGGTTATAATGCCGGCGCCGCCGCGCGTTTCGATGCCAACCTGGCAGCGATCAAAACACTCAAAACGATCGAGGACGAGCACCGCAAAGCCACACCCGAAGAGCAGGCCGTCTTATCCAAATACTCCGGCTTTGGCGACAGCGGCATGGGTGGCGCCTTCCCGGCTTATGAAGACGACAGCAGCAGTTTTACCAATTCACCCTGGGGCCGCCGACGCGCCGAGCTGAAAGCGCTGACCACCAAAGAAGAGTTCGAAAATATAGAACACTCACGGCTGAATGCATTTTACACCACGCCGCAAGTCATCTCTGCCATGTGGAAAGCTCTCGAGAAAATGGGCGTGGATAAGCTCAGTAATCCCCATGTACTCGAACCTTCTGCCGGATCCGGGCGTTTCCTGGGCTACGAGCCAAAGGAGCTGGCCGCCAAATCCCAACGTGTGGCCGTCGAGCTCGATTCCCTCACGGGCCGGATGCTCAAGCAGACGTATCCGGAGGCCGACACCTATGTCATGGGTTTTGAGCATGCGCCTATTCCCAAAGATTCCATTGACGTGGCAATCTCCAACGTGCCTTTCGGTAATTATCCCATCTTCGATCCCACTTTCAAAAAGAACAGAAAGAAACTGACCGAATCGATACACAATTACTTCTTCGCCAAAACGCTGGAAGAATTGCGTCCTGGAGGCGTGCTGGCATTTATTACCAGCCACATGACCATGGATGCGCCGACCGCCAAGCCAGTAAGACAGGCATTAGCCGACCAGGCGGACATGGTTGGCGCCATCCGGTTACCGAACAATGCCTTCCCGGACACGCAGGTCGTGACCGATATTATTTTCATGCGAAAGCGCCTGGAAGGCGAGAAGCCAGGCGACCAGTCCTGGGTGGATACAGTACCGCAGCCGTACAAACTACATTCCAGGTATGGTGATGACTTTGACACCAAACTGGATGTGAACAAGTATTTTGTCGAGCATCCGGAGATGGTGCTGGGCAAACCGTCGGCCAACGGCACGATGAACCCCCGCCGCCGCTATGATGAAGGCGAGTATACCGTTGAACCTCTGGTGAGCCTGTCGCTTGGTGAACTATTGAATCGTGCGGTTAGTAAAATGCCCAGTAATATCGTGACCGAAGCGCCGCCGAATACCCGCCGCGACGTCAAAATGAAATTCCAATCCGGTCACGGTGTCGATGAAGGCCGGCATGTTATCGGTGAGGATGGGTTGGTCTATGTCAAACAAAACGGCACTCTGCAAACAGCCAATCTGACTAAAGCTGAAGAGGCCAGAGTAAAGGCCATGATCACCATACGTGACGCCAGCAAGGCCGTGGTAGACCTGCAGGTAAGCAACGGCAGTGATGCAGAACTGAAGAAACTGCAATCCCAACTTGACGATAAATACCGCGAGTTTGTCAAA
>JBEKCX010000454.1:0-2863 GCA_050014655.1 Occallatibacter sp.
CATGAATTCGACAACGCCGTCGCCGCTGTGTGCCACGGCGCAGCCGGCGACGAGCAAATGCTGGCTTTGAACGAACTTCTGCGCGCCAATCCGGCGGCGCGCGATGAATACGTCCTGATGGTGGAGTTGCATTCGCGGCTGGCCTCGGAACCCGGTCTTTTCAGTGTTGCTGAACCCACCGGGCCGACAGAGGAGCCTGTCCCGGTCAGTCCCGGTGAAGTCATACGGATTCCACTTCCCCGGCCATCGCCCGCGCGCAGTCGTGTCCGAAGAGCGGCTTGGGTTTTGGCGCTGGCTGCCTGTCTTGCGCTGCTTGCGGCCCTCGGATTGGCGCTCCGGCCCAGGCATTCCGGAACCAATGAGACCACCAGTACTGCGGTCGCAGTCTTGGCCTGCTCCGTGGACGCGCAGTGGAGCCAACCCTCCGAACTTCACCCTGTGGGTGCGGCCTTGGAACCGGGATGGCTCCGGCTCAAGTCGGGATTGGCGCAGGTGGTTTTCTACAGCGGCGCGAGGGTGGTGATGGAAGGCCCGGCGGAATTGCGGCTTGTTTCACCGCGCGAGGCCTTCTGCCAGGACGGACTGGCAAGCGCGGAAGTGCCGCCTCAGGCGCGGGGTTTTAGCATCAGCACCCCGAAGATGAGCGTGGTGGATCTCGGCACCGAGTTTGGGCTGGATGTGAAGAGTTCCGGGGTGGAGTTGCATGTGTTCAAGGGCGGGGTGGATTTTAGAGCCGGCACCGCGACGAGCCACAATCTGGTTGCCGGAGAAGCTGCGGCTGTGGATGACGGCGGCACCATCCGAAGCATCCCCGTCAATTCGTCTCTTTTTGCCAGGGCCTTCGACTTGCAACAGAAGTCACTGGCCGTGCAGGACGTTCGGTATCAACAATGGCGCGCCGCCAATGCGCGCCTCAATCTTGATCCTTCGTTGCTGGTGCATTTCGACTTCGAGAGCAGTGCGCCTTCCACATGGATGCTTCACAATGTGGCCAGCCAAAACGCATCCGTGCCTGACGCCACCATTGTGGGGGGCCAATGGACGGAAGGACGCTGGCCGCAAAAACACGCCTTGGAATTTCGGAGCATCAGCGACCGGGTGCGGCTTGATGTGCCTGGCGAGTTTGAAGCGGTGACGTATTCGGCTTGGGTGAACGTGGGGGGCTTGGACCGGCCGTTCAATTCCCTGTTCATGGCCGACGGCTTTGATCCGGGCAAGATTCACTGGCAAATCCAGAACGGCGGCGTGTTGGATCTTGGCATTCAGGGTCCCAGAATCGAAGATTGCCAAATCTTCACCAGCCCGGCGGTGGTCGGCTTTGATCAATTCGGCCGGTGGATGCATCTTGCGGTGGTTGTGGATGGGAAGAGGAAGCAGGTGACCCACTACGTCAACGGCGTTGCGGTCAGCCGTCACCCTTTGAAACTTGAGCCTCCATTTCGGATTGGAGACGCGGAATTGGGAAACTGGAATCCGGGCAGGTTTTCGAGGACGACCCCCTACTTCATCCGACATTTCAGCGGCGTGATGGACGAATTCATGCTGTTTAGCCGTGCCTTGAGCGACGAGGAAATCAGCCGGCTTTACTCCGAGGGAAATCCCCAAATCGAACCTGACGCCGCGAGCATGGAATCGGTTTCAAGGAAAACCAGCCAGGCTCCGCGCTGAATGACTCCGTGACGAAACTCCAAGATCAAACCCGACCCGAAATATGAAACTAACATCCAAACTGGACCTAAGACTCATCGTAATGGCATTGCTGGGCGGACTCCTGACTGCGAACGCGGCTGATCCGGCTTACTGGTCCTGGGCGCCCACACCGCCAATGGGTTGGAATTCGTGGGACGCTTTCGGGTCGAGCGTTAAGGAAGCCTCCGTGCTTGCGAATGCCGATTACATGGACAGGAACCTCAAGTCGCATGGCTGGAACCTCGTCACGATTGACATTCAATGGTACGAGCCAACGGCCCAGGCCGACCAGTACCGCCGCGGTGCGATCCTGGAAATGGACGCCAACGGCCGGTTGTTGCCGGCGCCCAATCGTTTCCCGCTGACCGCGGAGACGCATTCGTTCAAGCCCATCGGCGATTATTTGCGCGCCAAGGGGCTGAAGTTCGGGCTGCACCTGATGCGCGGCATCCCGCGCCAAGCGGTGGACCGGGATAATGTGCCGATCCTGGGCACAACCTATACAGCCACGAACATCGTGGACAAGGCCCACTCCTGCGGCTGGAACCAGGACATGTACGGCGTGGACATGAGCAAGCCCGGCGCGCAGGAGTACTACAATTCGGTCTTCAAGCTGATGGCGTCGTGGGGGCTGGACTTTGTAAAAGTGGACGACTTGGCGGGGCATCCGGCAGAGATCGAAGGCATCCGCCACGCTCTCGACCAGTGCGGACGGCCCATCGTGCTTTCCGTTTCGATGGGTTCGGGACCCAACCAAGGCGCGCATCTGGCGACCAACGCGAATATGTGGCGGGTAAGTTTCGATTTTTGGGACAACTGGCCGGCATTGTACAATCAGTTCGCGAATCTCAACGGCCACCAACCTTACCAAGGGCCGGGACACTGGCCGGATGCGGACATGATCCCGTTCGGCCATTTGAAGACCTGGCAAACGAACACCTACACGAAGTTCACTCATGACGAACAATACACCGTCATGTCGCTCTGGTGCATTGCACGTTCTCCGCTGATCATGGGCGCCAACATGCCGGACAATGACGAGTTCACCCTTTCGCTGATGACCAACGACGAAGTGATTGCGGTCAGCCAGGCCTCGTCTAACAACCGGCAGGTGTATAACAGCACCAATCACGTCGCTTGGGTGGCCGATGTCGCGGGGTCGAAAGACAAGTAT
>JBEKCX010000455.1:0-2869 GCA_050014655.1 Occallatibacter sp.
CCGTCAAGTGGGGCCACGAGGCGCAGATCGGCTACTTCGCCCAGGACTTCATCTCCTCCATCCAGCCCGGCATCACCATCAACGACTGGCTGCACCAGTTCGACGAGGACGCCACCAAGGAAGACATCCGCGGCATTCTCGGCCAGATGCTCTTCAAGGGCGAAGAGGGCATGAAGAGCACCGACGCGCTCTCCGGCGGCGAATCCGCCCGCCTGCTCTTCTGCAAGCTCATGCTGCAAAAGCCCAACGTCCTCGTCCTCGACGAGCCCTCCAACCACCTCGACCTCGAGGCCAGCAACGCCCTCAACCTCGCCCTGCAAAAATACGAGGGCACCGTCCTGCTCGTCACCCACGACCTCGACCTCATCGACGAGGTCGCCACCCGCATCTGGCACTTCGAGGGCGGCCCATCCGCCTTCCGCATCGTCGACTTCAAAGGCCCCTACGCCGAATACCAGCTCCAAATGGCCTCCGCAAAGTAAGTCGGTTCGACGTAAAGCTACCGTATTGCCTTCTTTTAAGATGGTCGCCGATCACTTCTCGTGGACGCGGTCAGGATTATTGCTACACCCACTACCGGAGCCTGTCGAACCGCACCACCTACACTTGTTTGCCCCGCTCCCATGCTTATGCTTTTTGGAGGGGCTATTGGAACAGCCACTGCCATAACCGCTCGATCCGCAATATACACACTTCTTTTCATCCTCATTGTGCTCGTGATGTTTATGTGGACTGTTAGAACACCCCGACCCGTAGCTCGTTGAATTACAATACTTGCACTGGCTCATGTTCTTCTCCTGTGATTTTCGGCCTGTACCTTATAAAAAGCGATACTTTCAAATAAAGATGTCCTTGTTCTTACCAGATTTAAAGTTGAGATCGACGTCAGTGCCGAAGAAATACAGCCCGGAAAGGTTCGATGTCTCCAAGTTATCTATGATTTTCTGTTTTTTCGCGTTAATAATATCCTGGTCGTATCCGGCGATAACCAGAATTGGTCTTGGCTCAACTTCCTGAATATTTACGGAAGCTAGATAGGACACTTCCGAAATCACATTTAACGCCCTTTTCACCTGGATCACATTGTTGTACGCTTCGACAAGATGTTCTTGGTGCTTTTCGGCGAAGGCGACATACTTTGCAATCTGCTTGTTAATTTCTCCCGAATAAAGTCTCGTGTCGAAAATCTGCTTCAGCTCGACAAAGACGAGGACGTCTCGATTTTTGTCGCAATTCGCAAGATCGATTCTCGTATTACCATCCTCTGTATTAGTCAGATCCTCATAGTCGGAAAAGGAAATCTCCGCATCGAGTAGAGTGTCCTTGTTTTTCTCTACCAGTCTGGATTGGATTTGCTTTTCTTCTCCTGCGTATGTAGAAATATTCTGTTTCACGAGACGGAAGTTTTTTCCCTCCAGAAGCGATGTCACCAGGGGGCAGGGCCCCTTGACGGAAAGATGATCGCTCTCCGTCTTCAGGTCAACGTAAACGTCGTCGAGAGCGCCAACCAGATACTTGTAGTGCGTTTGGCAGATGACCTTTCTGCCATCCATCCCGACCTTCAGCAAGTTGCCCATCTTGAAATACACATTCAGATAGCTGCCCCGTACCTGAATGTTGATGTCTTTGTCCGTGTGTGAAAGTGCAACGATAGTGTTCCACCAGGGATACTTCCCCGATGCAAGTTCCTCAACGAGTGGATCACCTTCCTTGAGGCGTTCAAACCGTTTTTGCTCTGCCATGTCTTTCCTCTCTAACTCAGGACGAACATCTCTCCGTCCATGAGTGTTGTTACGTTCTCGAAATTGCTTCTGAAGCCCTCTGCGTCTTCGGTATGAATCGGAACCAGCATTTTCGGTTTCAAAGCCGCCGCCAGTTTTTGCAGGTCCTTCAAAGGAGCGTGACCGCTCGAATGCGCATAGATGAAATTGACTGCCGGGTCGCTGCGGTAGCCGGAGATTTTGTCACTGCCAAAGTACTCGGTGTGGTTTCCGTCGAGATAGCCGAGCCACTGCGAGTAAATGACTTTGACAGGGGAGGCAGCGTTCTTGAATTCATCAATGAGGTGAAAGCTGGACATCTTGCCGAAGTAGAGGAATGCTTCTGGAGTCTCTCGCAGCTCTTTAGGCATCACCCGGTTGCGAAAAAGCCGACTGCTGAAATCGCCAAAATACTCAGGGTCGGCTTTCAGCCTCTCATACTGACTACCTTTGGCGTAAACGCGAATCTCCGGCCTGTCCAAACAGGGCGAACTGCTGCTGACCGTCTGAACTTTTTCGAGAACCCAAGCGGTATAAATGTCGATGACCAGGAGCTTGTGGGCACGTTTGCATGCCCGATAGGCGGAGACAATTCGATCGATGTTTTGCGATGACGACAGCAGGAACGAGATGTTCTTCTGCTGTTGAATTGTCTTGAAGATTGTGTCTTCGACTGCCTCCTCGTCAGGGAATTGGTCGTTGCTTCGATGGAGCATGGTGCCTTCGAGGAAGAGGAGATCGATGTCTCGAATCGGGCGCTTCACGAGATTCTCGAAGAGTACCCCTTTCCGGCCATGCGAGCGAAGATCGCCACTGTAGAACAGACGCTTGCCTTCGGCTTCGATGAGGAAGGCGTAGGCATCGGTGGCGGAGTGGTCAACCAAATAGGGCGTGATGGTGAACTCGCCAATGGTAAACGGCTGCCAGGCCTTGAAGTCGTGGAAGTCGAGCGCGTATCTCTCTTCGCCGAGGAATACCCGCGTGGCGTCGATCAAGCTGCGGGCCAGCTTGCCTATGTAGACCGGAGTGCCGGGCGGCAGTGAAGCCATCAGGCCGAAGTGGTCTTGGTGCGGATGGCTGACCAGAAGGGCGTCCACGGAGAGGCGCGA
>JBEKCX010000456.1:0-2873 GCA_050014655.1 Occallatibacter sp.
CGGGAGAAGAGTGCCGCTTTCTTTTATCGCGGTCAAAGTCGTATTGTTATCAGCGATCTTGGCCGACAAATCGTTGATATCATGCTGGTTTTGAGCATAATCGATGGCCGCCTGGGCGAAATCTTTATAATCGGCGGTTACATTGGCTGTCTTTGTGGCCATCTCCTGTGTCATCTCATCGAAAGGTGGTGGCTGATATCCCTCTGCAAATATTGGGGTTGGGGAACCGCGTAACTGACCGATGGAGATAGACGGCTTTAATTCTCCACCTGGCGTTGCGTTCTCTTTCGGTGGTACCGGCCCCTCGGATAAATCGCCGGATTCTGCCAGGAGTGGACTATTCTTAGACAAGCCTTCCGGTGTAGTCTCTGAAGTCATCTTGTTGATAAATTGCTGCGCTGCGTCTACGTCGGGAGCATCCTTTGGTACTATCGATGAGACGAGACCACCGGCGCCAGCGATCAAGGCCGCCGCTGACATGCCGGCTTCCACCCCGATTGCAACACCGGAGGTGCCGCCCTTTTTCACCTGCAAAACGGTGTTGACAATGCCTACCGTTCCCATGCCAGATAAAAGAGAATTGGTGATTGCGCGTCCGGCAGTGCCAAAACCACTGGTCAGAACATCGCCGCCACCCAACATCAGCGCATCTCCCACAACGGTCAATACTGCGTTCTCATAATCGGATGCACTCAACTTTTGATGTGAAGCGGCCTTGGCAATCGGGATGGTGATGCCGGTAATCGGCGCGATTGCCAGCTGGCCCACGAGTCCACCGCTCTGTCCGGCTACCGCTAATTGCTTGGTTGTCTCGGAGAATAGATTCGTGCGGTATAAATCTTGAGCGTACAGTCCGGCCACCTGATTTTTCTGGTCGGCAGTCAGATTATTCCACTCAATTTTTACCTGGTCTTGTTGGGTTAAGAGATTGCCCTTGGCATCGGCATACATCAGGGTGCCGCCGATGATAACCCTCTTGCCGAGTAATGAATTGTCCCATAATCCGGCGTTCTCGATGGCATCATTCAAGGCCGACACCTGGCCGCTCATTGTTTTCTTTCCGGTCAAGGCCGTATTGATTTCCGTCATAACATCCTGAGAATTAGCTGATAATGAGACTGGCACTTGGGACACTGAAATAGCTTTTGTTTTGGTAGTAACCTTTGTCGCGGCCCTACCGGATACCGTTGCGCGTTTGGCTGCAGGAGCATTGCCTACCGATTGCGCGGCGGTTGTATACGCAGCCTTGCCGTTGGGGAATGCAGCCAGCCATTGATTTAGGGTCACGCCTTGCTGGATGGCAACCACAGGATTGATAGTATTGGTGATCGCCGGTAATCCCATCTTATTCAGGATCACATTATAGGCTTGGGCCTGGGTGATGGCCGGTTGCTGGAAACCTAAAGCGGTCAGATCTGAAACCGTCAGATTTTTATTAGCCAACGCTACGTTAATCTGATAACCAGCGCTCGTCTTGATATTGTTCTTGGGATTATCCAGGATGGCCTGCAGTGCATTGTACTGTTCGGCTGTCTGAATTGCCCTACCGGCTGAATTATCAAAGCCAACGTCCTCGAGCTGCTGCGGTGTTACCTTCCCACTTGCTAATGCTGCTGCCAGATTAGTACCGGTTGAAGTGGTATAAGGTTTTAACTTGGTCATCACACTGTTGTATTCCTGAGCCTGGGTTATCTGCTGTTTGGTAAATCCCCGCTGAATCAGGTAATCAGTAGTCACCCCACCGGCCAGGGCTGCCGCGAGATTTACATTCTGACTGCCATCGGCATTGGTGGTTGTATATTTGGTGAGCGGTGTCGGTCCCGAATTTTGAACCGTATTATTGCCTGGCACTGTGTAATTCCCATTCCAAACACCATTGATGATCGCGCTCTTGGGAATTGTGGCACCTTTCGGAATATTCCCTACCTGTATTTGAATGGCGAGCTGTTGCGCCGGCGTACTGGCATCATACGCGGCCTTGGAAACGCTGATTTGAGCATTTGGATTTGTGGGATTGGTAAAGACGTAAACCGCCTGGCTCTTCACCGCTTGTTGCGTTAGTCCGGCCTTGTTGAGAATGGCTACTGCGTTTGCCTCGGCCTGCGACATTCCGGGTGTATTCGTAGTCAACATGTGGCCGTCGACTTCACGCGGAGGATTCTGCGGAATATTCTTGGACATGCCCTGATTGCCAATGCCATAGTTCCAGCTATTTCCATACTGAGCCATGTAATAACTGATCGTCAGCGCATCGGCGCCGGCCGCGGCCAATGCTGCCAGGTCGGTAGGTACATTTCCGGTCGGCGTAAAAGTAATACTGCCATCACTGTTTTTTGTACTGCCTCCCTTGGCTGAAGATGGTGCAAGCGTTATAACAGGCGTGGTCGATGACGACGAACCACCTTGGGAAGAGCCGCTTGAACTACCACTTGTGCCACTACCGGATGGCGTTGCAGGCGCTTTAACCGGCGCTGCGGGTTTGGATAGTGACGGCGCCGGTGGTTTGGGTGCTGGCGGTACCACTGTTGACGCCAATGGCGCAAGTGCCGCGCCAATCTTGGGGTTTAGCACTATCTGACCATAAGCATTGACTGTCGCTCCGACTGGCAGTTTATAACCAGCACCAAGGTTCGGACTTCCGGCTGCGGTTGAGCTGCCAGTAGCGCCCGGTGCCTTTGTATTTGGATTTGGGATAACCGCAGCAACCATTTACTCCTCCTTCCGGTCCTTGCTCGGATTGTTCTTTTTGCGATAATTACCGATGGCCCACATCGCAAAATGCGTCACCCCATATAGCCCGAGTAAGGCGATTAGAAAACCAAGCGTCCACTGCGAACTGTATTCGGCCGTTCCGGATGCGAAGTGCAAGCCGA
>JBEKCX010000457.1:0-2855 GCA_050014655.1 Occallatibacter sp.
AATGCCTCTCTCGCCTGTATCATTTCAGATTGTGCCTGGGCAAGGCTACCGACTTTCATCTGTGCCAACTTTGCCTGTTCTTCGATTAGTTTTGCCCCTAAATCGGCATTCTGTCCGGATTTACCTTTGTATTGCTGGTATTCCTTATCCGCGGCATCTACCACTGCCTGCTGCCGCGCAATGGCTTCAGGACTGTTATCGGCGTTCATTAACTGGTTGATGGTTGTTCGGATCATTTCCGGCGAATTGCGCGGTAACGTTTTGATGGCTTCATCCAGGCCGCTATCATCGGCCATAAAACCATTTGCTTTGAGGTAAGTGGCATAAGATTTCATGGAGGTACTGAACTTATCGGTAGCTTCATTGAGCCCTTGCGCGAGATCTGGATCGCTGGCCTTCAAAACTGTCAAGGTCTTTTCCATGGCGGCAGTATCCGCTGCTAATTTAGCGGTGTATTGGTCCGGGAGAAGAGTGCCGCTTTCTTTCATCGCGGTCAAAGTTGTATTGTTATCAGCGATCTTGGCCGACAAATCATTGATATCATGCTGGTTTTGAGCATAATCGATCGCCGCCTGCGCAAAATCTTTATAATCGGCGGTTACATTGGCTGTCTTTGTGGCCATCTCCTGTGTCATTTCATCGAAAGGCGGTGGCTGATATCCTTCTCTGAATATCTGTGTAGGCGTCCAGTTTTTGAGATTACCGCTCGGATTCATTTCGGTTACTGGCTTTTCGCCGCTTGGTAATCCTTCGGATAAATCACCGGATTCTGCCAGTAAGGGACTATTCTTAGATAACCCTTCCGGCGTAGTCTCAGATTTCATTTTGTTGATAAATTGTTGTGCTGCGTCTACGTCGGGAGCATCCTTGGGGACAATGGAAGAGACAAGTCCCCCGGCGCCAGCGATCAAGGCCGCGGCTGACATGCCGGCTTCCACCCCGATTGCAACACCGGATGCGCCGCCCTTTTTCACTTGCAAAACGGTGTTGACGATGCCTACCGTTCCCATGCCGGTTAGCAGAGAATTGGTGATAGCTCTGCCGGCAGTGCCAAAACCACTAGCCAAAACATCCCCTCCACCCAACATCAGCGCATCCCCCACGACCGTCAATACTGCGTTCTCATAATCGGATGCAGTCAACTTTTGATGTGAAGCGACCTTGGCAATCGGGATGGTGATACCGGTAATCGGCGCGACTGCCATCTGGCCCACGAGTCCCCCCTGCTGTCCGGCTACCGCTAATTGCTTGGTTGTCTCGGAGAATGGATTAGTGCGGTATAAATCTTGCGAGTACAATCCGGCCACCTGGTTTTTCTGGTCGGCAGTCAGATTATTCCACTCGATTTTTACCTGATCCTGTTGGGTTAAGAGATTGCCCTTGGCATCGGCATACATGACGGTGCCGCCGATGATAACCCGCTTACCGAGTAGTGAATTGTCCCACAATCCGGCGTTATCGATGGCGTCATTCAAGGCCGACACCTGGCCGCTCATTGTTTTCTTGCCGGTCAAGGCCGCATTGATTTCAGCCATAATGTCCGAAGAGGCAGGCGCGGCATTGGCCGCTATCGTTGGCGCGACTGTGGGTGTGGTCACTTTGACCGTCTTTGTCTTTGAAGCTACCTTAGATACTGCTGTCTTTGAAACGGTATTGGCCGTCGACGTGGAAGCTGCTGTCGTCAGATTCTTTGTCTTGCTGGCAGTTTTACGCGATGCTCTGCCGGATATAGTGGTCGAACCATTACTATTTACACCGGCTGCGCTCGCTGCTGCGGCATAAGTGGCCTGACCATCCGGGAAAGCAGCCAACCATTGTTTTAATGTCACGCCTTTCGAGATGGCGGCTGCCGGGTCTACCTGAATAGTGGTTGCCGGCAGGCTGAGTTTATTCAAAATCACGTTATAGGCTTGGGCCTGGCTGATTGCCGGTTGCTGGAAACCTAAAGCGGTCAGATCTGCAACCGTCAGATTTTTATTAGCCAACGCCACGTTAATCTGATAACCGGCGCTCGTCTTGATATTATTCTTGGGATTATCCAGGATGACCTGCAGCGCATTGTACTGCTCGGCGGTCTGAATGGCGCTTTTAGGACCATCGTTCGAGAATCCAACGTCCTCGAGCTGCTGCGGTGTCACCTTCCCACTTGCCAGTGCGGCTGCCAGATTAGTACCGGCTGAAGTGGTGTAAGATTTCAATGTGCTCATCACCGAGTTGTATTCCTGAGCCTGGGCTATCTGCTGTTTGGTAAAACCTTGCTGTATGAGGTAATCGGTAGTCACCCCACCGGCTAAGGCTGCCGCGAGATTCACGCTCTGACTGCCATCGGCATTTGCGGTCGTATATTTGGAGATCGGTGTCGGCCCTGAACTTTGCACTTTGTTACTGCCTGGCACGGTGTAATCGCCATTCCAGACGCCGTTGACGATCGCGCTCTTGGGGATAGTCGCACCTTTCGGAATATTCCCAACCTGTATTTGGATGGCGAGCTGCTGCGCCGGGGTACTGCTGTCATACGCGGCCTTGGAAACACTGATTTGAGCATTTGGATTGGTCGGATCGGTAAAAACGTACACCGCCTGATTCTTCACCGTTTGCTGCGTCAATCCGGCCTTGTTGAGAATGGCTACCGCGTTTGCCTCGGCTTGCGACATGCCGGGTGTGTTCGTGGTCAATATGTGGCCGTCGATTTCACGCGGAGGATTCTGCGGAATATTCTTGGACATGCCCTGACTGCCGATCCCATAGTTCCAGCTATTCCCATAGATTGACATGTAATAACTGATAGTCAGCGCATCGGCCCCGGCCGCGGCCAATGCCGCCAGGTCGGTAGGTACATTTCCGGTCGGTGTAAA
>JBEKCX010000458.1:0-2885 GCA_050014655.1 Occallatibacter sp.
AGCCTTGAAGAGGAAACGCTCCGAAATGAACCATTGACCCCTCAAGCCGAAAGGAACTATGAAATAAAGACGAAAGCTCGCTTGACAATTCCCATAGCAGGGACGCCTCGCCGAGGCGTCCGGTCGGCGCAGGGCGCCGCCCCAACCAACCCATTTGCATCCATCACTGACGCCTTACATGGAGCGGACGCCAGGTGACGGACCGGCCGCCTTGAGCGACTGTCAAGTCCCCGGCTCTTCGTCCTGTGCCGGCGGCCGCGGCGTCCGCCAGCTTTCCGGCACATAAGTCATGCCCGATTTTTGCGGGGATGGCGCCGATTTTCCCGGGTCCGGCTTTTGCCAGCTTTCCGGCACACAGGTCATGCCCGATTTTTGTGGGGGCGTCGCTGCTTTTCCGGGAGCCGCCGGAACCAGCGTCAGGACGTGGCAGGCGGGGCAGGGAATTTGTCGCCCGGCGTATTGCGATTCACATTCCAAGGGCTGCCCGCAATGTGAACAGTTGAATTTGAGTTGGCTCATAAAGCTTCCATCGTTGGCGGGACGAAAGATCGGCGAAAGGGGCGAAATCGTCCAGCTTCGTTTTCCATGGCCGGGAGTTTCTCCGCGGGTTTCTCCATCGCCAGCGCAAACAGGGCTTCTTCGCGGGATGGGTTCATGGGTGTTGTCCTTGCCTTTCTGCGGTTCTCTCCGCGTCAATCTCAGCCAGGGTGGGAGCGAACCAGAGGTGGGCGTAGCCGGTTATACCGTAGATATCCCGAGACGTCGTGCCCAGCAGGTAGCGCCCATCGGGTGAAAAATTGAGACCATAAATCTGTGATCCCTCGGCACTGAGCGTCAACATTTCCTCACGCGTCTCTGGGTCCCATAATTTCACGGCTTCCGGGCCGCCGCTTCCGACCGCAAGACGCCGACTGTCGGGCGAAAAGGCGACTGCGCTGACTCCGAGCCGGTAACTATGCTTGAGCGTTTCCACCGGTTGCAGAGTTGCCATATCCCAGAGTCGAAAAGTCGCTTCCGCGTTATACGCCGCCGCCGCCAGCCGGCCATCCGGAGACACGGCCAAATCCAGGACATTGTCCGACTCATCTCGTAGTTCAAAAGCCTCAACCATTTTAGGAGCTTCGTTGCGTTTGGTCATGTCGAAGAAGCGAAAGACCCCGTCTGCTGCAACGACGTAAGAATTGGGCAGCGCGGTTGTAAAGTCGTCCGTGACGCCCTTCCAATGGAGGGTGGTCGTCGAGCGCGGGACCACCTTGGGTCGGGGCCTCAATTTGTCTGTGTCTGCATTGGGAGGGAGTGCAAGGGAACTCTTCCGCTGCCAGATGTCCGTGTCCCAAGCCTCAAGAATCAGATTCGTTACTGGACCATATAAGGTGACGAGGAACTTCCCGTTGTCCGTGAATCGCACGTCATCCAACGGTCCCGGTGCGGCGACAAAATTGGTTTTCTCCAACCCGCTGGTCACGTCCCAGACGCTGAGATGCCCCTTGCCTTCGTCGCGCACCACCCACCTGGCATCCGGCGAGATGGCTATGTGCCGATTCGTGGAACCGCCCCATAAACGGCGCGTTTCCTTGAGGGTCCAGACATCCCAAAACCCCACCCCGCCTCCTGGCTGTATCCCCAGGATGGATTGGCTGTCGGGGCTGAACCTGGCGGTCCAGTAGATCGGCGGGCCTGGAAGCGTCTGGTATCCCAGGTGCTGGGAAGCCTTGTTCGGATTCCAGAGGTAAATGGAGCCATCCAAGCAACCGCTGGCCAGGGTCCGTCCGTCCGGCGACAGGGTCAGCCCATATATTTTGTCCAGATGACCGCGCAGAAAGCCTTCGGGTTTGCGTGTGGCCCAGTTCCAGAACCGGATCGTATCCCCGCTGGATGCGATGAGCCGTGTACCGTCCGGGGTGAAGAGCAAATCACTCACGCAGCTGTTGTGGTCGTCCAGCGAATCGTCGGCCTTGCCGCTGTGCGCGTCCCAGAGCCGGATGGCAGTATCCAGCCAAGCTCCGGTCGTCAGCAGCGTGGAACTGTCCGGCGAGAACATAACCGCGATGGGGTACAGCCTCGGGGTCGTCCTAATGGTGAACCGATCTTTGCCGTCTTTTGTGTCCAGTACTTGAGTGCGCCCATTTTGCACGCAGACGGCGAAGGCCGAGCCGTCCGGGGAGATGGCACACGGCCGTCCCCACCCGTACGAGTAAGACTCAGAGCCAGAGAACCATGTGGCCGGACTGGTCCCAATTTCCCGGCGCCAAACCTGCTGCCCGGTGTCAGTCTGCCATTCTGTTAGAAAGCACTGGCGATTATCTTGGAATGCCTCGGGATTGGGCCGCTTAACGACCGCCAGCAACAGGCTGTCATCCGGCGTGAAACCAAGCCATTTGGTAAGACCCGGTGGTGTCTCGAACCGGGTCTCTTTCTGGGTGGCCATGTCCAAAAGCGTGATTGAATCATGATTGGTGGGATATTGACCAACCACGAAGGCCAGGCGGTCACCGTGGTGGGTGAAGGCCGGGAGCCAGGCGTTCGTCCTCTGCAAGATCGTCTGGCGCGAACTGAGTTCCATCACCACCAGATTGCCGCCCTGTTCCCGGGCCAGCAGCCGGCCATCCCCGCTGAAGGACAAACGCGCGAACGGAGAGTCAGACTTGGGAATTAAGACCTCATGCTCATCGGCCCGCGCCTGGTTCCAGAGGTAGCGCCATTCCCAATCACGCAGGTCCGGCTGACCCTGTTGCGGCACCTGGCGATTGAGCAACGTTTGGGCCTTGCCGAGACTATTCACCGCCAGCGCCTGTTGGACCAAGTTCATGTCGGAGTTGTAGGCGCTGCGGCGGGCCGCCAGAGCCTGCGCTTCTGCTTTCTTCTGACTGGCTTCGGCTTTCGCT
>JBEKCX010000459.1:0-2914 GCA_050014655.1 Occallatibacter sp.
ACCCGATATCGCAGTTAGATGGTTTTACCGATGAGGCCGCCAAGTTAATTCCCGCCTATATCATTCTGGCAGCCATTTGTGCAGTTGCAGGGTCGTGTTACTTTGCATTCAAGCGCGGAGACGAGTAGCTAGCGATTCGTAGCCGTTGCTTTGAAGAGTATAGAAAAAAGGAGGTCTAAAAGTAAACGGTATGTTCGGAAAAAGTTCATCTCCTATGCAGGCCTTTATGGGCATGGTGTTGACCTTCCTGGGGATCGTGCTGTGGGCGACGCTGTTTGATACAATCCTCGCACAGTTCGATACCCTGATGGGTTATTCACACTTGTCCAGCTTCACCCTGTTGCAGACCATGTACCAAATCGGTCCCGTAATCCTCTTCCTGGGCGTTTTAGGGTTATTGGGATGGGGTTACTACAACTCCTACATGAACTCCAACAAGCAGGGGTCCGGCGTCAACATGCTGATGTGGGTGGTTTTCGGCGCTCTCCAGATACTTCTTTTTCTGGCGCTATTCTCGACCGTCATCGGCTCGCTGTACACCATTCTCCAGGACTCCAGCATCGCGAGTTACATTGCGTTGCAGACAGTGGTTCAAATCTCCGCGGCAATCATCTTTCTTTCCGGTATTTTCGCCGGGGGTTGGAATATCTCAACCGGTATTCGCAACCAGAAAAAGAAAAAATCAGCCGCAGCTACCAATGGCACCGGCACCCAGGCCTAGTTTTACCTGGCAGGTTAATAGGGTTGGTCGAAGGCCCCCCAAGCTCGCTACAAACAGTATCGAACACTAGGGGGCTTTCGTACAAAACGAGGAAATTACGATGGGAAAATATGGAACAACCAGGACTTTGAATGAAAACACTGGCCGGATGGTCTCAGTAGACGCCCCACGACATACTTTTGCCGATGGTGAGAATGGCGTCCTTCATTACGATGCGGTGAATAATTCAGTGGTGTTGCATGGCAACGAGAGGGATTACATTCCAAGCGGTAAGCATTTCAAAACCAAAGCGGAAGTGCGGAATGCGGCAACGCGCAGCGGTGTTATCGGCTCGGTGGTCGATGTGAACCATAAAGACCCATTCAAGGGTGGATATGAAATCTACCATCCGATGGTAGTTGCCAAACCCAGGGATCTTATTGCGCAACCTTCTTTCTTTGCCGCTACCAAAAGAGCTGTCCCGTCCGGTGCTAATGTCCTGGCAGTCAAGCCTGTGCGCATGGGACGTGTGCATCGCGCGCGAGGCGGTTTGACCAGAAGAAAATAGGTGAGGTTCTAACATGGCAAATAATGCAAATATCTGGAAGTTAGGGTTTTTCCGCAGCATGAGCAGTATGTTCAAAGGTACGGCTCGTGAACATAAGTGTATCCGCGTTCCTGAAGAGGGGATTTCCCAAGTGTTATCCCTGGCGATGGGTACTGGTTGGATGAGCATTATGCCGGAAGAAAGTTCATGGGCCGCAATTCATAAATTGAAAGTTCGCATTGTCTCCACCGGAGAGGATGTTTTCTTTATCAGTGACAGAACTTATATCCCACTTAATCCCTGCAATATCTTAACCAAAGAAGAGATTGATTCAATTACTTCTTTGGAAAATGTGGCGGCGGCCAAATATGATGTGGCATTCCGCACGTGTACGTCGCGCCAGAAGATGAAGAACGCGCACCAAACGCTAAATACACTTTTGTATTTGTCGTTTGCTTTCACCGCAGTTATTTTCTTGATTGTGCTGGTGAAGGGGAAGATTTAAATGTTTAATTTGCATAAATACGCAGTTGTCTTCAAGGATAAGGATTTTATTCTTGGCCTTTTGATGACTATTATCTGTGTGGCGCTGCTGTTCTTGGTGCCAAAACTTATCAGGTTGTTAAAAGGTCCGGTACAAAAAATAGCAGCTGATAGCAACGATGAAGAGCCACCGCAGACACAGGATCAGCAACAAGCTGAGGCTTTTGCCGAACATCGACAAACAGTTGTAGTTAATGTTGAACAGCCAAAAACAGAGACCATCCCCGAACAAGAGCAATTTGTACCTGGTGGTCCCATGACCGCACCTGCAAGTTCCGCTGTTAGTATTCAATATACCCAACTGGCAAAAGCGAATGAAAAAGGTTTTATTCACAACGTATTCCGGGTGAGACATGGCCGCGCTGAACTCGTTGAATTGAAATTAAAAGAGGCTTTAGGTTCCGGTATGGGCCGCGAGCCAGCGGTACCATTCAAAGGTAATTATTACGCGGTAGAGACGAGAACTAAGGATGGCAAAATCGCGTACGCGCATTATGAACCGCGTGAAGAGATGATCTTACGATCTCATACTCCGCAAGACTGTTTTGATGCTACCCATTGGGATACCGAAGTGGATGGGGTGTATTCAAACAGCAGCGAGTGGCAGGAAAAGGTGAGCCTGGTACTCATCGGCATTGCCTTATTCTTGAATTTTATTATCGCCGTAGACGCCCTTGGCAAAATCAAGTAGGTGACATATGTATCAACAAACAGATACGGAAAATAGCAATCATAACGGTAATGGTAGTAATGGCAGCGGACCTTCCGGCGACCAGCAGGTTTTTCATCGGCGTAGCAAAGCAGGGGATGTCGCAGGTCGGTTTGTCGAACCCGGTCAGACCATGGCCGATGCCATCACCAAAACGTATTTAGTCAGCGATAACGAATTGAATAACATCATCCGGTTATGGCATAAAGCGCAGAAGTGGCACGTACAAGCTGCGATGAATGATTTGCTGATTAAAGTTAATGGCGCTCGTTCCAAAGATGGCCGCAGTATCCTGGCGATGCTTATGTCCAGTGCGCAGATACTTGTACCTGAGTGGGGTGCAGAGGTAAGTAAGAAGAGCAAAGACAACATGGAAACCATTAAGAAGAGTAGGGAACAACGTAAAAATGGGGAC
>JBEKCX010000460.1:0-2930 GCA_050014655.1 Occallatibacter sp.
CATTCCCGACCTGATCGGGAATCCAGCCAACATCCTCTCCCGTTATCTTTCTGGATTATCGGGTCGGAGCCCGATAATGACAAGGGGATTTATCCACCACCTGTCATTCTTGAGGCCCGCAGGCGAAATACTTTTGGCTTATAGCCAAAATGTACAAGATCTGATCGGAAATCCAGCCATCATCCTCTCCCGTTATCTTTCTGGATTATCGGGTCAGAGCCCGACCCCGTGGGCACGGGGCAAGTGTAATGACAAAATGGGAATGGTTCTAAACAAAGCGGCCGCAAACGCCGCAGCGCCTCACGTCATTTCAGAAACGCAGAGTGCTTCCGCATACCCGAAAACCAGAAAATATTCGTTTCCTCTGCTATAGGAAATGCACTTTTTACAAAACGAATACGATAATTGCGCCGATACACATTTACTGCGTAAAGTGTACAATGTCCCCTCACCCTGGCCCTCTCCCTCAAGGGGCGAGGGAACTAACCGATGGTTATGTGCCCTTGCTTCCCCATTTGGACGAGGGAACTAAAACACACGGTTAGTCCTTTCCCCACTCGTGGGGGAAAGCCGAAGGTACTTTGCTTCGGTAGACTTACATCGAAGCAAATGTATAGATAGAAGGGGATTTTAGAGGTTTTTTATTTTGAGTTTGTTTCGGATTTCGATATTCGGATTTAGTATTTAGCTTTCTTGTGAAAGCTTTTGGAGTATAATAGTTAATTATGACAATGCAGCCAGAAATTGAACCCCGCCTTTCGGTGGAACCGCCGCGGCCGCCGCGCGCCTTCGAGACCATCCCCGAATACATCCGTCACAACTACGACATCGGTGCAGACGAGACCGCGCTGGCTCAGAAGCAGGGCCGCGCCTGGAAAAAGTACACCTGGCGCAAATACTACGAGGTCATCCGGCAGCTTTCGCTGGCGCTGGTCAGCCTGGGACTGGAGCGCGGGGACACCGTGTGCGTCGTCGGGGCCAACGAGCCGGAGTTTTTCTGGAACCAGTTCGCCGTCCAGTTTGCCGGCGGGACCGCGGCCGTCATTCCCCCGGAAGTCACGTCGGCCGGACTGAAATCCATCGCCGCCCGCAGCAAAGCCAAAATCGCCGTCGTGCGGGACCAGGCGCAGATTACCAAATTCCAGGCCGTCCGGAGCGATTGGCCGGAGCTGAAAAAAATCATTTACTGGAACGACGACGGGCTGAAAGACGATAAAGACCCGCTGCTGCTCGATTTCACCGCCGCGCTGCAAACGGGCGAAGAATTCGAGAAAAAGAACGTCAACACTTTCGAACTGAACCTGAATAAAGGCCTGGGCGAAGACACCGCCGCCGTCTACTATACCGCGGGCACCAACGACGCGCCGGAGGGCATCGTGATGACGCACAAGGCGCTGATTGCCGGCGGACAGAGCCTGCTGAAGCGCTTCCCGTTGCGCCCCGAGTTTAGTCTGATGTCCGTTTTCCCCGTCACCGGGCTGGAGAACCGTTTATTCGCGGCGCTGCCGCACGTTTTGACCGGCGCAATCCTGAACTTCCCGCAAAGCCCGGAAACCCTGACCGCCGACATGCGCAAGGCCCGCCCCGACTTCGCGGTTTACAGTCCGCAGGAATGGGATGTGATTGCGGCCGCGATTCAGGCGAAAATCAAAGCAGGTCCGCTGACCGGTTTTTACGCCGCGCTGTTCCTGGGCAACGGCTACAAACTGGGGGATGCGCGGATTGCCAACAGGTCCGGCAACTTTTTCCGGCAGTTATGGAATATCCCCGGCTATTGTTTGCTTTCCCGCCCGCTGCGGAACCGGTTCGGACTGGGACGCGTCCGGGTTGCCGCATCTGACGGTCCGATGACCAACCCGGAGACTTTCCGCCTGCTGCATGCTCTCGGCGTCAATTTACGCCCAAGCTTCTCTCTGGACGAAACGGGTTTGATTGCCGCCGAGGGGAAAGAGGAAATCGATTTTAACGCCGTCGGACGCCCCACCACCAACACCGAGGTGCGGATTACGACCGAAGGGAAGCTTTTAGTACGCGGCGACGGTCTGTTCAGCGGCTACTTTGGCAACGAAGCAAAGACCGCGGCAGCGATGGCAGACGGCTGGTTCGATACCGGTGTCAGCGCGGAGATTGACGGGAAAGGGCAGCTGATTGTGAAGGGGAAGTAAGCAGCCCTGGTTGAAGCGGAGATACCGCTTCCCTACCCTGATACATTAGTCCGCCTAAAGCGGACCCAGTACGGCATTGCGATGTCGGTTTGCTTGATCCTTTTAGTCCTCGCAATGACAATGCGGCTTGCAGCCTATAGAAATTGTCACTCTCTTTCAATCTCTCTCCTGTTCGTACCTCCGGGACCTAGCGGCCTGATAGGGAGAGAGGACTGATCTGGAGATAAATCCCTCTGTATCTCCCCTCGACATGCTTAATAATTATGGCTTTCCCCGAAAGGGAGCGCACGTTAAAAAGACAGGAGAGTGAATGGACATTGCAGTGAAAACAGGGAATCCGGGGCAGGACATGACCGCGGCGAAGAGGCGGTGGCTGACCGGGCTGGCCGCGGCGGGGATTGCCGGGCCGGTGATTTTCTGGTTAATTCTGCTGCTGGCGCAATCGCTGTATCCGGGATACGACCCGGCGGCAGCATCCATCAGCCGCCTGATATTCGGAAGGTACGGCTGGCTGCAAACAGTCAATTTCTGCCTGATGACGGTGTTTACGGTGGCGTTCGGCACCGCGGTTTACATCGGCATCGCCAAATCCAAAGCCGGCAAATTAGCGAGCGCGTTGTTCATAATCATGGGACTGGCGCAGCTGCTGACGGCGATATTCCGGGTGAACCAGGACCCGTTCGCGCCGAAAACCTTAGCCTATAACATCCACAATTGGGTTTTCCTGGTCACGGCGGCCGCTTTCCCGTTCGGCGCGCTGCTTTT
>JBEKCX010000461.1:0-2967 GCA_050014655.1 Occallatibacter sp.
TCCAGCTCATCTCGACCATGACGATGTCGCCGAACTTGCCGGACTGGATGTACTCGGCGGCCTTGATGTAGGCGGGGGTGGAGCGGCGCTGGGTGCCGACGGCGATAATCTGTTTGGAGCCTTCGACGGCCTTGAGGAAGTCGCGGGCATCGTCCATGCGGTGGGCGGTGGGCTTTTCGACGTAGGCGTCGCGGCCCGCCTTGACGGCCTCTATGCCGTGGCGGGCGTGCTGGAAGTCGGCGGTGGCGATGAGGACGGCGTCGATGTCGTTGCGGGCGTAGAGGGCCTCGTTGTTGGGGACCATGTCGATCTTGCTGCCGGCGGCCTTCTCGACCGCGGCGACGGCCCGTTCGCGCGCGAGCTTCCAGATGTCGGAGACGGCGACGATCTGGAAGTTGAGCTCCTTGGCGGAGACCAGGAAGGCGGGGATGTCGCCGCCGCGCATACGGTCGCCGCATCCGACGACACCGACGCGGACGCGGTCGTTGGCGCCGACGATTTTGGCGTAGCTGCGCGCGGATTGAGTGGCGGCGACAGCGAGGGCTGCGGAGCTGAGTTTGACGAAGTCGCGGCGAGTGGTTTCGGGGGTTGGCATGGCGGGGTCTCCTGATGCTAGGGACGATGCTCTGTATACGATGCGGCGGCGCGCAGAGTTGCCGGAGAGCGAAGTCTACAGGGTTTGGGGGGATTTGGGCGAGTGGATCGAAGAGTCAGCCAGCTTTTTGTGAGACAGAAATGGAGGGGTCGCGCGATTGGCACCGGGAACGGGAATGAGTGCTACTTGTTCATGGCGGCCAGTCCAATCCAGTGAGAACCGTCGCAGCCGACGAATGAGTCCGAGAGGAGATGAGAGGGGTCGTCGGCGGAGGGTCCATCAAACAGGCGAACATTATCGACGACAAATCGCCCATCTTCGGGTATCACGCGGGCCTCAACTTGCCAAGTGTAACCTCCGTGAAAGGCTCTACGTCCATGGCCGAGGTCGATGAGGGCATCTACTGGCTCCAGGTCCACATATACCAGGAATGACCCATCGTTCTGCTTTTCTTTACGTTCCGCAACTGCATCGACAGGTGAGGCGTGGCTGCCTTCGCCGGAGAAGAGGCCGGACTTCAACCAACCAGGTTTCGAAGTACCGCTAGCCGTGGGGCGCTGACGGCTGTAGTCGTCCTTACAGGCTCGTGCTGTTTGAAGCTGCTCGGTCAATCGCTTGCTCAGAAAGGGCCGGATGGCCGCCATTTCCGCGCCTGCCGGGATACCGATGGGGTGGTGGGCCACGATCTCCTCGTACAACTTCTGCACTTCACCAGTGACCGCCGGCTGGTCGAGCAGAGCAGGAAGGGCTGAGAGCCGCTCGGAGCCGCCCGTCAGGACAAATACCCTTTCGTAAACGCCGATGCCGTAATAGAGTTTCGGAGCACCAACGATTCCCTGCTTGTCATTTCCGACTTGAACGAGGAATTCTCCATACTCGCCGTTGCGTCCAAACGAAACCTTCGCACAAAGGGGATAATTCTCGCCAGGATCGTCCGGCTTGAGGTCGCAAGTGTCCGCCATGACCCACCGATAGATATGGGAGTGCGGTGGTCCGGACTGGAGCCAGTCTTCCAGTCGCTGAGAAGGTAGGGATGGGTCGAGAGTCTTCACGTCAACAGATTTCGCGTAGGCAATGACCTGCTTTTCCGTGTAGGCGAGTTGCGCAGGGGAAGATGAAGCGACTAGAAGCAACAGCATCGCCAGGGAACAGATTTTCATCATTACACCTCAGCGGAGGGTGACGTCCCAGATTTTGGAGAGGCGGGACTTGCCGGCGGGGCCTTCGACGTAAAGGACGACGACGTACTCTCCGGCCTTCGCATACTGGTGGATGGGGAACTGGTCGCTGGAGTCGGTGCCGTCGCCGAAGTCCCACTTCCAACTGGTGATTTGGCCCTCGGACTCGTCCTGAAATGCCACGAGGCGGCGATTCATGTCGATGACCTTGAAGCTCCACTTGGCGTCGATGGGCTTGCGGAACTGGGGTTCGAGCGGCATGAGGCGGAAGGTGCGCAGGTAGGTGGAGTTGCCGTACATGGTGTGCTCGGGCGAGAGGTTCCAGAAGCCGTTGTTCTTGCCGTCGGGCGTGCCCTCGTAGTTGATGACGGCCCAGGAGAGGCCGATGAGCTTGTTCTCTGTGAGCTTCGATTCGACGGCGCGGTCGGGGCCGTCGCAACTGGCGTAGTCGAAGGGCGTGATGTAGAACTCCAGGATGTAGTGGCCGGACTGACCGGGGCGGAAGTTGTAGCTCTGGGCGTGGTTGGCGTAGGGGAGTTCCTTGTCCCAGGGCTGGCAGCCCCAGGCCATGGCCCAGTCCTTGCCCTCGTAGGGCGTCATGATGTGGTAGTTTTGCGCCTGCACGCCGTGCATGGAGAAGTGGGCGTCCCACTCGTCCTGATCGGCATTGTTGCGAAAGCGCGGGATGAGTGGGCCGCCCGAACGGTCGCCGTCAACGACCACCTCGAAGGTGTCGTTGTGCAGGCCGGGGTCGGCGAAGTCCCAGTAGTTTTTGTAGGCCTCGTAGAGGAAGTAGAGGCGGTTGAGGCCCTTGACCCAGCCGACCTTGACGTGGATGTCGAGGTCCTTGGGGTCGGGCGCGGCGTGCTTCTTCTCGTCGTCGTGCATGTCGGCGAGGGTGATGGTGTAGCTGTCGGGGACGATGGCCCAATCGTCGTCCTTGCCGTCGATGCGGGGGATCTTGTCGGCGGGAAACTGGAAGACCTTGAGGATGGGGAGAGCAGGCGCGGTCGCGGGCGTCATCTGGTCGGCGGGGGCGGCAGGCGGTGCGGGTGCGGCGGGTGCGGGTGGTGGGGCCTGTTGCGCGTGGAGCGACGAGCCTGCAAGCGCAAGCGCGGAAACCATCATTGCCAGATGAATTGTTCTCATGAGATGGAGACTGCCTTTCCGAGAGATGCGTGTGCGGCTTCGCCT
>JBEKCX010000462.1:0-2970 GCA_050014655.1 Occallatibacter sp.
ATGGAACTTCACTCTGTCTTACACAAGTACGGGGTTGCTGAAATCACGGCCGCTGATATGAGTTCGGGTAAGCTCAAGGGGCATCATTTTTCTTATAGAGACAAAGGTTACACCGTAATGTACGAGAAGGATTTATGGATGGGTTCCATTGAGCACGTTATGCTGCATGAACTTTATGAGATCATAGCGGAACGGTGTGAAAAATGGTGCCCCGGCTACAAGTCACTACCAATGCCCGACATATGCCCTGCGGCAAACCGATTTGCCGCTGCCGCACTGATGCAAACAGATATATTCTTGAAGGCACTTTTTGAGAGTGGTTTTGACATTGTGCAGTTGCATCATCGTTTCTGGAGAGCGTATTCATCAGTAGCAATTAGGGCTGTGGATGTCCTCAAACAGCGAAATGAAGAATTTGTGCAAGAAGAAAAAATTGACCTGATGGTCACGATATATGAAAGAATGGAGCAAGGGAAACCTAGCGAATGGAGTTCTTGCACGCCGGATAGGTTCGAGGTCAGATATTCAGTCAGAACGACAGGAATAAAATCAGGAACTAGGGGCGGTGTATTGCTCCCTGGCGGTCGCTTAAGAGGGCCAATTTATCGGGGGCCGCGATACCCTGGGCACCTCATACCAAAGATTGGTGATGGAGTCTTACCGAATTCCATTGTCTGCCAAGTAATTAATACCGCCCAATGTCACTGCCTGCAAAGGGTTACCGGATTCGATCTTTGGGGCTCTAACGATTTCACATTTGTAGCTCAACCTGTATTATGGTTCGGAAAGCTTGCCAAAGTTGTTTTGGTTGGAGTTCGCTATAAGGACAGAAGGATATTGAATGCACAACTTGAGCAAATTGCCCCTGTCATGATTGGCGAATCCTACCAGGTAATATGAAAGATACGGAATTATGTATAATGGAGGTTCAGTGTTTGGTCAGGCTAACAAAAGGCAAGGGGGTTAACTATGAAAGTGGCAATTTATGCCAGGGTATCTTCTGAGCGTCAGGACGTTGACCTTTCTATTTCGGCTCAGCTTAAAGCTTTACGGGACTATGCCACGCGAAATGCCCACATGGTAGTCAAAGAATATGTTGACGAGGCAGAGAGCGGCAGATCGATCGACAGACCTGGCTTTAAGCAAATGATCGCCACAGCTAGACACAAGCCCCCATTGTTTACAGCGATTTTGGTATGGAAACTCTCCAGATTCGCCAGGAACAGAGAAGACTCAATAATCTATAAGTCTCTTCTGAGGAAACAAGGGATTCAAGTCATTTCAATCAACGAACCTGTGGAAGATACCCCGTCAGGTAGGCTGCTTGAAGGGATTATTGAAGTAATCGACGAGTTCTATTCAGCCAATCTTTCTCAGGACGTGACCAGAGGGATGCGGGAGAGCGCTTCCAGGGGCTTTCACCCGGGTGGGCCAGCGCCATATGGCTACAGGACAGTAAAGGTCCGAGATGGTAGCGTACAGAGAGCGAAACTCGAACCTGATCCTGTGACGGCCCCCGTTGTGGAGAGAATATTTAAGGAGTGTCTATTGGGCACCGGCCTTCTGGAGATTACAAAAATTCTTAATCACGATGGTCTAAAAACGCGGAAGAATTATGAATGGAGCAAAACTACTGTACACAAAGTTCTCAAGAACCAGGCTTATACCGGAGCGTTGTTGTGGGGCGAAGAACGAGTAAAGGGAAATAACAAAACTCGTTTGCCTGGCATACGGGTAGAAGGAGCCTGGCCGGCCATCGTCGACCGAGATATTTATGAACAGGCCCAGGCCAAGCTAAGTAAGCGAGCACCAAATATTACGCATCCCAGGGTAGTCCATAGCGAATATGTCCTCAGCGGCCTATTACGGTGCAAGACCTGCAATGCTGCTATGGTAGGACATGCCGTGAAATCTGGGAAATTCTTTTACTACATGTGTGGCAATGCTCGAAAGAAAGGCCGCGGTCAATGTACCACCCCTCTGCTGCCTAAAGACAAGATCGAGAAGTTTGTTATTGATCGATTAAAGCGGTTTATCTTGACTGAGGAGAACCTTGAAGACTTAGTAAAGATGATGAACACAGAGTTAGCTCGACAATGCGATGGTGAGAATTCCAGACTGGAAATCATCAATACTCAAGTCGAGGAAGCGGAAGACAGGTTAGCTAAGCTCTATGATGCACTTGAAACTGGTGAATTCAAAGGAGGAGAGCTTGCTCCCAGGATAAAAGCATTATTCCAGAAGAAAGAGGAACTTCAACAGGCAAGAATCGAAGCGCAAGAGGTTTTGAAATGCCATAATGTTGAGCTCGCCAGTCGGGCCGTAGTCCAGGAATATGCACAGGATCTGAGGGAGCTGCTTGAAGAATCTTCAATAATATCACAAAAAGCTTTCCTGCGCTCTTTCGTAGAACGGATTGATGTGGATGATACCAACGCGAAGGTAATTTATACCATGCCGGTGCCGCCGGATAATGCGCCAACAGACATGGTAGGAGTTTTACCTATCGTCCCCGACGGCCCACCTGAGGGGACTCGAACTACACTGATTTATTTCGCATACTGACAACCATTATAATATATCCGTTGTCAAGGTGTTCTCCCGATGGTCAATCTGCTAAAGAAATCCACATCCACGGCTCGCACCTGGGATCATACTGCTACCCGCCGGTGCTGAAGTGGATGGCGAATAAGCGGATTTCCGAGAAAGGGGTCGTGATCCATAAATTCGCACTAGATGATTTTCAGAAAGGCTTTGAAACAGCCGGAAAAGCCGATGATTCCATTAAGGTTGTTTTAGTGCCATCCAATTTGTCCGGGGTTATACCAGTAGTGGGGCCGGTGAGTTTTGCTCGCTGGTTGAGTTCAAATTTGCGATAACTATTCGCGTTGCTCAGCGTCCAAATGCCCACACCACCATCATCGGGAACTCCTCTCTCCAGAACGCGTCGCCATGCGACCCGTTGCGCTC
>JBEKCX010000463.1:0-2974 GCA_050014655.1 Occallatibacter sp.
GTGACCAACCAAGAAATGAAGCAGGTGAACGTCGAGCGCAACAAGTTCCACGGTGAATGGAACTATGTCATTAGGCCAAATCCCCCAAGGTAAGTTGCTACCTTTATTTATTTACGCCGCCTAAGACATAGTCTTGCAATGGATTTGCTCCAGCACGGAGTAGACCGTTCCGTCATCGCCCTATGGCTGGGTCACGAATCCATGGAAACAACCCAGGTCTATCTCCATGCCAATCTTGAACTCAAAGAACAGGCATTAGCCAAAACCGAGCCGTTCAATGGGCGACCGACTCGTTATCGCCCGAGTGATCAACTCTTGGCGTTCCTCCAAGCCCTCTAATTATTCCGAGTCCGAAAGCTCAAAAATCCGAAAAAGCCCAGCATTTTGCGGGATTACGAAGCGCCACTCGGAATAATCCGGCGCTCGGAATGATGGTCATTATTCCGATCTCGGAATAAGGGACACACCTTCGCGGTCCATCGCCTGAGCCGCTGGTATCGGAGGGGAGTGGCAGTCTGTGGGCGGTTGCCATGGCTGTCGATCTACATGGGCCATGCCAACATCCTGGGCACCGAGATCTATCTGACTACGACGCCCGAGGTGCAGGGGTTGGTCAGCCGCCGTTTCGAGGCGCTCTTCCGAAAACGTAGGACAAAGCTATGAGAACCGCTAATCCAACGCTGTTGCAACTTATCCAGTCATTCTTCCAGCACCTGCAAGAAGTGCGCGGGGCCAGTCCACACACGATCCGAGCCTATCGCGACACCTTTCGGTTATTCTTTGAGTTCTTGGCTCAGCGGACTCATCGCGGCGTGGATCGCTTGACTTTGTCAGATGTCACCGCCCCTCGGGCGCTGGACTTCTTGCGGCATCTGGAAACCCAACGCGGTAACATGGCTGTGACCCGTAACTCTCGATTGGCTGCGCTACGCTCGTGGGCAAAACACGCCCTACGCCAGGACCCTTCGCATGGGGAGCAATACTCTCGCATCCTGGACCTGCCGGCGAAGCGCTGCCGACAAGGCCCGCCTGATTACCTGGAACCGGAACAGTTTCGGTTAGTTCTAAATCACGTCGATCTCCACACTCCCAGCGGCATCCGGAATGCGGCTCTGCTCCTATTCCTTTACAACACCGGAGCGCGCGTGAGTGAAGCATTGCAGGTGCGGTGGACTGAGTTGCACATCGATCGCCCCCGGCAGGTGCGCCTGCACGGAAAAGGAAATAAGGATCGCGTTTGCCCCTTGTGGAAGCAGACGACGGATTTGCTGCGGAGATTGCAGGCCAAGGCGCCTGCGGCGGCAGAGAGCCAAGTGTTTCTCAACGCCCGGGGTCAACCACTGACGCGCGATGGAGTAGCGTATGTGCTGCAGCGCCACTATGCCATGGCCCGGCAAAAAAATCCCTCCCTGCCCAACTTAAAGGTTCACCCGCATATGCTCAGGCACGGTTGTGCCATGGCTCTGTTGCAAGCCGGCACCGACTTGACTGTCATCCGCGACTATTTGGGCCACAGTTCAATCGCGAGCACTGGACGTTATCTGCAAACCAATCTGGCGATGAAGCGCGAAGTCCTAAACCGCTTTTGGAAGCGTTCAGGCTTGTCTCCCAAGGAGCCCAAACAATGGCGTCCAAGCCCTGGGCTGCTTCGCTTCTTAGAGTCCATCTGATACCTCTCCGCCAAAGCTCGATATTATCCGGAGTGTTTCAAGCGTCAAAGGGGCCAATGGCGCGGCAATTACCGATTCACTCTGGATAAAAGCTCGCGCGGGATAATCAAAGTTATCAGGTGCCCAAGATAACTTTGACACCACCTGGCAATGGCGCTGCCGGCAGGATTCTCACCTGCATCTGTCCGCTTAGAAGACGGATGCCTGATATGTTCGGCCACGGCAGCGTGGAAATGGTCGGAATGGCAGGATTTTCACCTGCGGCCTCCCGGTCCCAAGCCGGGTGCTCTAAAGACTGAGCTACATTCCGTGAGAACTGGCGGACCCGAATCCCGATTTGTCGGGACTCAACCCTCCCGCAAACAATCCCGACGCGTCGGGACTGATTGAGCTACGAGTCCAGAAGTGGATGGCCTGCCATCCGCAGCTTTAGCGAAGGCTGGTGGGAAGTGCTGGTAACGCTCCAGTCGTCGCTTCCGACATGTTTTGAGACGTCCGGGTTACGGCCGGATTGCCGGATCACTTCCCGGAAAATGGTAGCGGGGGCAGGAATCACACCTGCCTTAAACGGTTTATGAGGCCGTTCTCTGTGCTTTAGTCGAGTTCCCCGCAGTGAAATGGTGGAGGACGGCCGGTAACGCTCCGGCTTGAGCCTGCTTGCAGGGCAGGTGCATCACTTTTCTGCCACGCCCCCGGAAAATGGCAGGCTGCCTCGGTGCTGCCCCGAGTTAGCTGAGTTTTGGAAACTCGGCCGCGTGCTGACGTTCAGCCTGTGAATGAATGGTGCGGCTGCCGGGAATTGCGCCCGGACTTCCTCCATGGCAAGGAGGTATTCTGCTGTTTAGATCACAGCCGCGAAAGTAAAAGGGCCGGGAGGTAGTTTTGCATTTTGCATTTTGCATTCTGCATTTTGATTGCTCCCGGCCCATGCCATTTCAACAAAGAACAAACACCTCTTGGCGATCTATTCGATCCCAACCCGCGGTTTCACGGCGGCTGTTTCGGTGTTTAGGGGCACACCTCCTGCAAAGCCCTTGATATGTAAATTCAAAATTCGTCTCGCGCGTCTTGGTGACACTGTCTTCCGGCTGTGGGCACACCCCACCGGTGAGGCTTCTCTGCTCATCCTCGCCAAATTCAAGTTGTCGCCAGAAGACATCACCCGGATGTCGCTTTGTTCTCGTTCACAGATTGTCCGTCTTTCGTCGTTACTCGTTCACATTCATGTTGTTCAGGGAAAATAAAAAACCCTGCTTGCATTTCGGCAAGCAGGGTGGGAAAAGTTCTATTTCGTTCGTTACCTG
>JBEKCX010000464.1:0-2976 GCA_050014655.1 Occallatibacter sp.
CAGTTCATCGAGAAGGATTTTGACAGGCACCCGCTGCACCACCTTGATATAGTTGCCGGTGGCATTCTCCGGCGGGAACAGGCTGAATCGGGCGCCCGCGCCGCTTTGAATGCTCTCCACATGGCCCTTGAATTTGCGGCCCGGATAGGCGTCCACAACGACCTCAACCGGCTGGCCGACGCGCATGTGAGTCAGTTGTATTTCCTTAAAGTTGGCAACGACCCAATACTGGCGCGGCACAATCGCCATGAGCGCCTGGCCGGGCTGAATGTAGGCGCCTTTTTCCACGACGCGCCGCGTCACCCGGCCGTCGTCGGGCGCGATGACTTGTGTGTAAGAGAGATTTAGTTCGGCCTGACGGAGACCGGCTTCGGCCTGTTGAACCGCGGCACTCGCGGTTTCAACGCCCGCCGCGCTCAAAGCCACCTCCGCCTCGGCGGCTTTGGCTTGGCTGCGCGCCGCTTCCAAATTGGCGCCCGCCGCGCGCGCCTGGGACTGTGCCAGGTCAATTGCGCTCTTTGAAACCGCCCGGCTTTCGACCGATTCGTAACGCTTGAGATCATCCGCCGCGCGCCGATTCTCCGCATCGGCGGCAATCACTGCCGCCTGCGCCTGCGCGACTTTGGCTTCGCTGGCGTTCACCTGCGCCTTCGCTTGATCCACCCGGCTGCGCGCCGCCGCCAGATCGGCGCGCGCTTGGGCCAGACTGGCCTCGTAATCCCGCGGATCAATTTTCAGGATTACATCGCCCTGTTTGACCGCCTGGTTGTCTTTCACCAACAATTCGGCGACCCGTCCCGGCACTTGGGATGCCATCGGTATGACGTTGCCTTCGATGAACGCGTTGTCGGTGGACTCGAACGGCACTACGAACCGTAAGTAATACACCGCGGAGGCGGCGCCAACCAGCAGCGCGACCGCCAGCAAAGCAATTCGCGTTCTGGTCTTTGAGCGGCTCGGGGCTGGCAAAGTGTTCGGGTCGTTTTTGCCATCGCCATTGGATTTGTCCCGCGAGTCAACTCTGCTACGGTGCTGCTGAGTGCCGGTCTGCGGCGGTTCCCCGATCGTGGTCGTTTCGTTACGGTCTATAGAGTTCATGTTGCGTTGTGTTTTTCCAGTTGTTTCTGGAGTAATCGTTGTTTGTTAATTCGCACACAAAGCCGACGTATGCAGTCGCCGTGCCAACTGCCGGCGAAGAGCAGAAGATGCTGGCTATCAAGGGGTAACAGCTTGGAAATGGCTCGCGGGCTGAGACTCGGAATCTCGAAGACTCGAAAAACAGACAATCGTTCCTCCGATTCCTCGTGTGGTGGATTTAAGAACCCTGTTTTTCGAACATCCGAAATTTCGAGCCTTGGCCCTTGGGTCGGTGTCGAGCCGTTATCGTTGAGGGGCAGGACTTTATGCCTTTCCAAGATAGTTGGCACGCTAGTTGCGTGACCCGGTTTGTATGCGAATTGCATTCAACAATACGAACAAGAGCCGGGTTTCAAGCGCCAAAGCGGCTCTCATAAACATGGGCCGAGAATTTTGGCGAACGCCGGGAGCTGGCTGTCGCATTACGGATGGAATGGACACCGGCTTGTTCAACTGAACGACCATTGCGAATTTACAACATGAAAATTCTAATTCATACCCAGGGAGGTTCGACTGAGACTTTCTTCCAGGACGATCCGGCCCTGGCAACCCGTATATTTAAAAGAATCCAGTCCACAAAAGGCTTCACCGGGGACATCATTACAATTGCCGGCGATTACTCGCTGACGACCTTCATTGCTTCGCGGGTCAATCGCGTTGATTTCATCGCCCAAGATCTCCCTCCCTGGAAACATCCCGCCGACATTTTAGATGTGGTCGAGTTGTCCGAGGACGAATTCCAAGAACGAAGCCATCTGAACGACCCGGCGCGGCTGGAGCGACGCCGGAGCCCGAAACGGACTGGCGAGTTCGCAGTAGGCTTCGTGGAAGTGGAAATAACTGGCGGGAATCGGGTATTTCTGGCGGCTGAGATCAAGGTGCCATTCGAAGCGGAACGGCTGCAACGGCTGCGCATACTGTTTTCCGCGCCCGCGGTCCACTTCCGGATGCCGCAGGGAGGCATCTCGATCCTGAACCTCAAAAACCTCGTTCGAGTCACATTCTATCCCGGCCCCGATGTCACGCCCATTGACGCATGGCCGGCCCACCACCTCTCCGGCGGCAAGGGTGCGGGCGTATAGCCGATGCCGTGACTGCAACAAATCCAAATTGCTGAATGAACATAACTCATAACGCCGATGACGGCGCTTCCTGAAGATGATCTATGAAAATCGGCGTTTGCAACTCCGGATCGAGCAGTCTCAAGTTCAGCCTGTTCGAGGCGGACCAGGAGCTGCTGCTGGCCGAAGGCAGCATTGATTGGGCAACCCAGCCAACGCAGCTCAGGCTCCACTATCCCGGCCAACCTGAAATACGGGAGGAATTGCATCTGCGGGAGCATGGCGAGGCCTTTTCGCGAATCCTTTCAGACCTCCGCACTGGCCCCCTCGCGCCCTTGTTGCGCAATGACGAACCTGCGGCGGTTGGGCACAGGATCGTGCATGGGGGAACGCGGTTCGCAGCGGCCGTGCGGATTACCGCCGAGGTTCAAGACGCAATTCATGAACTGTGTGAACTGGCCCCGCTGCATAACCTGGCCGGGCTCGAGGGCATACGCGCTATTGGAAGAGCCTTGCCTTCGGTACCGCAGGTAGCGGTATTCGACACGGCTTTTCACGCCACTTTGCCGGCCGCGGCACGGACCTACGCCATACCGCGGACCTGGACAACTGAGTGGGGAATCTATCGGTACGGCTTTCACGGTTTGAGCCACGCTTATTGCTCCAGGCGCGCGGCTGCGATGCTGGGGCGGAGCAGCGCCCGGATTGTGATTGCTCATTTGGGCAATGGCGCCTCCGTCTCAGCGGTCCGCAACGGCGTTTGCGTAGATACGTCCAT
>JBEKCX010000465.1:0-2987 GCA_050014655.1 Occallatibacter sp.
GGATTGCCGGGGCCGGCGGCCAGACTGGTGCGGACTTGAATGGGCGACAGAGCGCCATTGTAAAGACGAAGCTCCTGCATAGTGGCCCCTCCACCAACCGGCTCGCCGCCGTTAATATTCGCGCCTATGTAGTTGACCAGGTCGTTGGGCCCGGTGTTGCCCAACAGCGTTGTGCCGCCATAAGGGCCGTAAATCTCCAGCAAGCCGTTGATATATAAACAGAGCTGGTTGCCTGGAGGATCCCAAATTGCCACCACATGCATATTGCTGCCGCAGAGCGGACCCGGTTTTAGGTTCTGCTCAATTCCACTCTGAACCATCCATGTGTTGCCGGCGCCACTTTTCGCCCGGATCCGGCAATAGTCTCCGCTGGGATTTCCGAAAGACAAGATTGACTGGGGCGTGCCGTCCGCGGTTCTGGGCATGGTGGTCCAGAATTCGAAGGTTATGCTGTTATCTGGAGAGTGAAAAGTTCTGGCCGAGCAATCAAGGTTTGAGTTTGCGTTTCATGCGGGCTATTTGGATGGCCAGTCCGATCCATTGGTCGGCTGATCGCTTGAGGGTTTTATAATTGGCCAACTGCGCACGGAGTTGGGGGACCAAGCCGCGCGGGATAAAGAGGGAGGTTTTCTTGCCGCGAAACACGTAATTGAGTTGGTAATAGGGGCCGTGTCGCCTGGGGTGCCGACGGTCTTTGCAGCGGCAGCCGGGTTTGCCGCAGACGTTGAACTGTTTGGAGAGGCTGCCGGGATGCAAGTCTCCCAAGTCCACCAAGGCCGCCTTCACGGCGGCAATCCGTCGTTCCATGTGTTTGAGCTTTTGCGGAGTCAAGTTTTGCTTCATATCCGATAGCATAGTAATACTATCGGATATGTCAAACGCTTTTCGCCCTTCTCCTTCACGTGCGACGCTGGTGCTCTGGACGGCCTGGTGGCGGGCGGTCCAACTCCTGCGCCCGGCTTGCCGGCGCACCACCACCTTCTTTTGGTTGGCTCTGGTCCTGGCCGCTTTCTGCCTGCGCCCCGACCTGGCCGGCGTTACCAGCCTGGTCCGCAGTTTGGGCCTCACCGATGACTGCTATTATTGTTTGCTCCATTTTTTCCACTCGACCGCCCTTCCGCTGGAGACTCTGACGGCCACCTGGCTGGTCACCGTCCGCCACCTTCTGGGCCGGCGCCTGGTGCGCCAGAACGGCCGTCTGGTGCTTTTGGTCGATGGCCTCAAACGCCCCAAGGAGGGCCGCAAAATGCCCGGGGTCAAATGCCTCCATCAGGAATCGGACTGCAACGCCAAGGCTCCTTTTATCATGGGCCATTCCTGCCAGGCGGTGGCGCTGCTGGCCCAGGCGGCCGGCGTGTGCCTGGGCATACCCATCGCCGCCCGCATCCACGAGGGCTTGGTCTGGTCCAACCGGGATCGGCGTTCGTTGCTGGACAAGTTAAGCCAACTACTGGTGGGGCTGGATTGGGGGGGAGCCGTGACGGTGGTCGCCGACGCTTATTACGCCGCCGGGAAATTTGCCCGCGACCTTCTGCGCCAGGGCCATCACTTGGTCTCGCGCGTGCGCTGCAATGCCGTGGCTTTCTTTCCGCCCCCTTCGCCCAAGGGCAAACGGCGCGGGCGACCCCGCCGCTACGGCCGGAAAACCAAACTCCGAGATTGGTTCGGTCTCAAGGACCGCTTCCACACCGCCACCGGCCCGCTCTACGACGAGCGCCCAGTCACGTTGCGTTATTTCAGTCACGACTTGCTCTGGCGTCCATTGGGCCAACTGGTCCGCTTCGTCTGGGTCATCCATCCCAGCCGCGGACGGCTGGTTCTGCTCTGTACCGACTTGGGCATGGCCCCCTTGGACATCATTCGCCTCTACGCTTGGCGCTTCAAGGTTGAGGCGGGTTTCTGGCAGGCCATCCATACCGTGGGTGCCTATGCCTACCATTTTTGGATGCGCGCCATGACCCCTCTGCGCCGCAGGCAAGGCAACCAGTATCTGCACCGCGCCTCAGCCCAGTACCGCCAGGCCATTCGCCGCAAATTCGCCGCCTATGAACGGCACATCCAGATCGGACTCATCGCCCAAGGCCTCTTGCAGTACTTGGCGCTGGTCTTCCCTCGGGTGGCCTGGCGCAATTTCAATTCCTACATCCGCACCGCCAAGACCGACAAGGCTCCCTCGGAATGGGTTGTCACGTACGCTCTGCGCAACACCTGGCCGGATTTTTTGCGTTTTTCGCCCCAAGCAATTACCCTCAAGAAATTCCTCGCCACCAAAGTCGCCCTGCAAAGGGCCTCTAATCGTCAAATCTTTGAACTCGACTTGGCTGCATGAACTTTCCACTCTCCAGCTCCTCGGTAAACTGCGACAGACAGTCATTGAGCTTGTCCGGCAGGCCGAAATGCTCCTGGAGGCTGTTGCCGCCGGTAACATAACTGTGGTGCCGCGCCACGCTCTCCCAGAAAAAGGCCGCCGTCTTGAGGTCCGCCGGATCGCCGCTGAACGGATAGCGCGCGGCCAGACCGCTGAATTTCGGAAACTGCGTGTTCGCGTGCCTGCCGGCCAGATCGTCCTTCCCCGCAGCCGGGCCGGCAAAGACCCTCTTGTCCTGCCAGCGGCGCGACAACGCTAGATAGCGCGCATCACCCGTGTCGGCGTAGAGATCTGACAGCACCCAGTTCATCCCTCCGAATTCCACCGTCATCAGATCGGCCATCTGGCGGTCGCTCAAATGGGACATATGCCCGTCCAGCCAGTCACCGAGCCGGGTTTCAATCTGCAGGGCCTTGGGCCGCCCGCCGGCCCGATAGGCATCGCGAAGAGCGGAGAAAATTTTTTCCAGGGCGTAATACGGTTCAGCGCCACCGTCGCCCCACGGCGCAAAACCCTCGAACTTTCCCTCCTTCTCGACGCGGGCAAATATTGACCGGCCATGACGGGTTCCGAGGAGATAACCGCCAGTCGCCTGCTGGCAAGTCTCCAGTTCGTCCAG
>JBEKCX010000466.1:0-2990 GCA_050014655.1 Occallatibacter sp.
ACCGACTGGCTCTTCCCGCCCGAGGACGTCCGCTCGCTGGCCGCCATCATCCGCGCCGCCGGCGCACGCTGCGACTACCGCGAGATGGCCTCCAACCACGGCCACGACGCCTTCCTCGCCGAACCCGACACCCTCGTCCGCCTCCTCACCCCCGTCTTCGACTAGGCAACATCGCTGGATGCAGCCGGATATCCTGATTCTGTTGGAGGGTCGCGCTTCGCGCGATGCACACCGATCCACCCCAGCAACGAGGATCGGTCGCTGGGGATCCCTCACGCGATGAAGCTGCATGAATGGGGCGCCCGACAAGTGTCAAAACAGGGAAGACTGTTGGGGTACAGCCGTCTTCTTCGGATAGAACACGCCAATGATGACCCACGTCTTCGGATGAGCCATTATTGTGCCAACATAAAAATGAGTGTCCCGGTCGGAAGAGCATAGCTGTTCAAGGAACTTCTGCTTCACCTTCTGACAGGCTTCTGCTGGGCTTGCACCACTATCGACACACTTCCAGTAAAGAGCGCCAATCTCCCAATCTTCAATCATGATTTGGTGGGTACCCTTACAGCGAGGGTCATCGCAAGCGAACTTGTATTGGAATTTCCAAGGCACCTTGCGGGGAGGTTCTTTACTGGCCTTGCGGGTTTCCCAAAGTCTCTGCTGGTTCAGTGCGGCTTTGAACGATGGCTTCCAGTCAACATCTGATGGTACCCATATGAAGTCGCGAACTTCTTTGGGCTTGAAGATTCCAAGCGAAGTTCTATCGGCGTTTTGCTTGGCGTAAAGCTCTTCCATTGATTGGGAACATTTTGCCAAGGCATATCGACTGCGTTCCGCCCAGTTATTCTCAGTTGATAGCGGTTCCCCAATGAGGCGAATGCTGTCGCACTGGGGGCGGTAGCTTTCTTTTCTCGAATCACGCCCGGTGTGCTTTTTGGCATCAACTTCGAGCCACTGATACTTCTTGTATTGCTGGCTGTACGACAGGTCGCGAAAATTGATTGGATACAGCCGGACAAAATCCCCCGCCTCGGTCACACCAGCCGTGCAAACAAGCTCGTCGTACTTGGAGGAGGGAATTGGGTGTGTCTTAACGGTGATGAGAACCTTAAGGTGTTCCAGCATCTCACAGGTGTATAACATCGAGCTTGCTTAGGGCCGAGATGCGTTTGGCAAGACGGCCACGGTGACAGTTCACTGCCTCCCTTTCCATGCAGAGGAGAACCGAGGGCATTGCTTTCATCAACTCCGCCACTTTCATGGAATGGTCTTCCTGTGCTGGCAGAATTTGCTTCTCGTAGTAACTGAAGAGCTTCATGAAGTCGGTCTCGGCCTGTGCTTCTTTACGGCGATTCGAAGGGATGCCCAGTTCTGGGCAGTGGACGTATCCAATGCCAAGTTTGGCGGCAAGGCTAGAGAGAGAACTCTTTGCAAATCCGTACTTCATCGAGACTGGGTTTGCACGGACATCTATGATGCGGCGAATACCGGAATGGAGCAGCTTGTCCAAAAAACCATCCACAGAACGCCCTTCGTAGCCGATGGTGTAAACAGCGACTGTAACCTGTTTGGGTTCCTTGGCTCCATCGGGAACAAGTTCCTGAAGCTCGCTGTTCCGGGCATACCAAGGGTATCTGGCATAGACATCCTTCAGTAACGGCTGAAGCCCTATCTTCCCGTACTTGGACACGATGGTAAGCACAGCACGGGTAGTATCGCTGTCCACGCTCATTGCCTCTCGTGCTCCAAGGGAGGTCAAGGACAGAGACGAACCGGATGGTGCAAGGAAGCCATAGGCTGTAAGTGCTTCGATTTCGCGTTGAGCCGCAAAAGAGTATGGGCCGTATCTGTAGGGCAGGAAATCGTAGAAGGTTGAGTCCTGTCCGAGAAAAGTCTCCTGACGAAGCAAGAACACGTACTTCTGAAGCTTGGTTGCCTGAACAGGGCAGTCCGCCGTACCAAAAAGCTTCAGGATTGTGCGTTGCCTTCGAAGCACTGATAGACCCCTACTGCAAGCATATCAACATCGGATGCTTAGGCAGAGTGAGCAGATAGGTTCTTTCCTAGCGCCGGGTGCCCCACATCCCGAATTGCGCATGGTTCGCCCCTGTGGAATGATGGATGCGGTAAAAAATCAGTCATTTCCCTTGAGGTCAGATGACAACCCCATCCAGTAAGCCCCTTGCCCCGTCCGCCCCGTCCGATACGCGCGCCTTGATCGCCGTCGATCTTGGCGCCGAAAGCTGCCGCGTCTGCCTGCTCCGCTGGAAGGACGGACGCCCGTCGATCCAGGTCGTGCACCGCATCCCCAACAATCCGCGCGAGATTGATGGCGGCCTGCACTGGGACCTCAAGGCCATCACCGGCGGCCTGGAAGAAGGTCTGCGCAAGTGCGCCACGCTCGCTCCCGAGGGTATCCGCTCCATCGCCGCCGACGGCTGGGCCGTGGACTATGTGCGCGTGGACGCCAAGGGCGCGCCGCTGGCCGACCCCTTCTGTTACCGCGATCCGCGCAACACCGAGTCGCAAATCGCAGCCCATCGCCTGCTCAGCCAGGAGCGCATGCGCCAGCTCACCGGCGTCCAGATACTCCCTTTCAACACCGTCTACCAGCTCTACGCCGACAAGCTCGCCGGCCTGCCCGAGGGCAAGCAGTGGCTCAACTTCCCGGAGTATCTGCTCGCCCACTGGGGTGGCGAGCACGTCTCCGAGTACACCAACGCAACCCACACCGAGCTGGTCGATCTCAACACCAAGCAGTGGTGCCAGGAGATCTTCAGCGCGCTCGGCCTCAACCCCGCCTGTGCTCCGAAGCTCGTCCCGCCCGGCACCGCGCTGGGCAAGCTCGCCGGCCCGTTGGCCAAGCTCCCCGCCTTCCGCGACACCACGCTGATCGCGCCCGCCTGCCACGACACCGCCGCCGCCATCGCCGGCATCCCCGCCACCGGCAACGACTGGGCCTACATCAGCTCCGGCACATGGTCGCTGGT
>JBEKCX010000467.1:0-3221 GCA_050014655.1 Occallatibacter sp.
ATCCAGAATCGCCCCACGTAAAAACCGGTCAATGCCGGCCCCCCGCCGTGCGCCCAGGCCGAGCCGAACTGCCCGCTGAAGCCTTTCACCCACGGCTGGCACAGCGAATAGGCCATCGGCTGCAGCAACGAAATCGAGAAATGCTGCCGGGCGACATATTCGTTGGCGTCCCGCATCACTTTTTTCATCTCTTCGACGGTCTTCGCCGCCATGGCGCGCGGCATAAAAGCGTCGAAACCGGGGTCGTCCACCATCGCCCAGTTGTTGCGCCCGGTCTTCTGGAACTGCAGCAGGTCGTGGTACGGCGCGGAAGTGTGCCCCAGCGGACCGCCGGCGTGGTAGGCCAGCTGGTCGTGTTTGCGGCCTTTGGAAACAAATTCCTGCCATTCCAGCGACGCCATCACCCGGATTTCCATCCCGACGCAGATTTCGGCAAAGTACGATTTCACGATGCGCATCAGCTCGATATCGTCATGACCGTCCGCGACGACGTTGGTCTGGAATCCGTTGGGGTAGCCCGCTTCCGCCAGCAGTTTTTTCGCCCGCGGCAGGTTGTAGGTATATTCGTCCTTCAATTCCTTCGGCCACTCTTCCCAGGGGAAGCCCCAGCCGGTCATGTACCGGGAGGTGAAGGTCGTGGGATACGGGTCGACGATGCCGTCGTAGTGTGATTTGGAAATCGCCGGCAGGTCGATGGCCATCTGCAGCGCTTTGCGCACGCGGATGTCGTTGAACGGCCTGACGTCGTTGCGCGGCTCGATGGATTCGGCGTTGGAATCGGGGTGGGTCAGCATCAGAATTTCGGGATTGGTCCGGTGCAGCGCATAGGCTTGCTTAGGCGAGAGATGGTCGATGATATCAATCTTGCCCCGGCCCATCATTGCGATGGCTTCCGCTTCGTCAGGCACGATCACGAATCTGAGTCCGTCAAGGTAAGGCAGCTTATGCTCCGGGTAGCGCTCGTCGTGCCCCCAATATTTCTGGTTCTTCACTAGAGTCGCGGACTGGCCCGGGACGAAGTCCTTTAAAATGAAGGGGCCGGTGCCGACGGCGTGATGCCAGTCGTCAAGGTTGCCCCATTGCCGCACGGCTTCGTGGTTTTCCAGGCCGAGCATCGGGCTGACCATGTGCAGCGCTTCCATGATGAGCGCGGGATTGGCGATTTTCCACTTGAAAACGACGGTATATCTGTCAGCGGCGGTCACAGAGACCAGGTACTGAAACTGCGGCATGCGGCGCGGGCTGGGTTTACTCCCAAATTCTCCCAAACCGCACATGCGTTCGAAATGAAAAACGACATCGTCGGCGGTGAATTCCCGGCCGTTGGCCGGCGGGATATCCTGCCACCGGATGCCCCGGCGCAGGTGGGCGACATAGGTGCTCGCGTCAGGCATTTCCCAGCTTGCCGCCAGTTGCCCTTTCATGTACTGGGCGGGACGCCAGTGCGCCTTAAAATCAAAGACGGTCGGGTCCAGCGTCCAGTCGTCGGAGACCAGCCTTTCCAGCCAGGCAGAATGGATGTTGCCGCCCGGCGAATTATAGGGGTCGAAATTCACGATATCGTTGTTGGCGCGGATGACCAGTTCCCCGCCGTATTCCGGCTTGCCCAGGCCTTCCCACCAGTTTGACGCTTGCTTTGCCATGCTCATCCCCCGGTTCTTCATAATATGATGATTAGGAAAAGATTAACAAAAAGGCAGTAACCCCATAAACTCAGAGTCTTCGTTATTGCCCAAGGAGTATTTGCAGAAAGCGGGCGAAATTTTCAACGATTTCTAATTCACTGGCTGCTTTTCTAAATTCTATGGCCATATCGCCCTGTCCCGCTTCTTGGAAAAGCCGAGCTATTTTCTTGGACAGTTCCTGAACCCGAAGTTTAAGTAAGCCATCAACTTGAGACAAGACTAAAGACAGTTCAGCTATCCTTGCCTCAAGTTGAGCAGTTTCCTCGCTTAATGCTGAAGACTTTGAAACGGCAGATATGAGTTTGTTATTACCCGAGTCCAGTACCTTTAACTTCGCAGCAAATTCTTCTTTCTCTTTTTCCACCCTATGTAACTCTTCCTGCAGCTTTTGAACCAGTTCTTTATAATGTCTAATCTGTGCCTCAAATTTGACTGCATCGATTTTCAAACTATTTTCGTTTCTCGCTCGATCTGCCGTGGCTTCCTCTGGTTCTCGAGTTACAGACAGCAACCGTCTGATATCTGTCAGCACATCCATATCGGAAACGCTTTTGTCAGGCTTTTTTTGTTTCATGGTTGAGAAGCTCCTTTGCCAAACTCCGATATTCGTCAGCTCCCGCAGACTTCGATGCATAGAAATTTATCGGCATTTCATGAATCGGTCCCTCTGCGAACTTAACATGCCGATATATGATTGTAGAAAAGACAAGGTTCCCAAAGGTTTGCTGCATGCTATTGGACACTTCCTCGCTCAATTTAATGCGCCTATCGTACATGGTCCTAAGTATTCCCTCTATCTTCAGGTTGGGATTTACCTCTTCCTTGATAAGGTTTATTACTTGTAGAAGGTGTTTTACGCCGTATAAAGTTAGGGGCTCGCACTGCATTGGTATAAGTACACTATCAGCGGCTGCCAGGGCATTGATAACAAGGATACCCAATGTCGGAGGGCAGTCGATAAAAATATAATCAAAATCATCCTTTACAGGCGCCAGCTTTTTTTGTAGTGCTTTTTCACGACCTATCCTCCCTGCCAATTCGGATTCTGCCACAGCTAAATCTACATTGGAAGGAACCAGGAAAAAGTTCAGGGTTGGCCTTCTGATTATGGTACTCTTTATATCCACAGTAGGGTCAACCATGACCTGGTGGGTAGAGTTCTTCACCTCCAAGGGATTGATGCCCATACTGAGGGTAAAAGATGCCTGAGGGTCAAGGTCGACAACAAGTACGGTTTTTCCCATATCGCAGAGACTTGCCCCCAGGTTAATGCAAGTGGTGGTCTTCCCTGTTCCACCCTTATGTTGGGCTACGGCAATAATTTTTCCCATTTTTGTTCCCCTACTTCGGCTAATTTCACTTGACACCGTCCATCTGACACCGTCCATCGCGATTGAAAGACTTTTGTCCAGGTACTCAGTTTTAACAGAGTGATCGAATTATCCTATCCTGCGAGTGTGGTCAAAATAAGGCAAACTACCCCAACCATGAAGGATTGCGTTCTGTGCTGTCGTACATTGTTTCTGTTTTATATTG
>JBEKCX010000468.1:0-2752 GCA_050014655.1 Occallatibacter sp.
AAGAAACACCACTTCGATGTCAAATAGAATAAAGAGCATGGCCACGAGGTAAAACTTGACCGACATGCGCGTGGCGCCTTCCCCCACCGGGCGCATGCCGCATTCGTAAGCCGTGTCCTTGACGCGGGAGCGGCGTCCGCGCTTGCCCAACCAGACGGAAGCGGCCAGGGTGCCGACGGAAAAGGAGACGGCGACGATGGCCAGGAGGAGCACCGGGACGTACTGCATGAGCTGGGACTTTGACGGATCCACGTGAAGAATCTAGAAGCAGGCGGGGCGGATGGCAAGCCGGATTGTTGGGTTTCGGGAATTGAACGCACGGCACTATTTTGGGTAATCTTTCCTAATCTTAACCTTAATCCCGGATGAACGAAGAAGATTAGGATTAAGAGCCAGAAACCGGAATCCAAAAAACCGAGATGCGGTGCGCCAAGAGAAGGCCGGATGCTCTGAGGGTGAAAGTCCCTCAAACTTGAAATGAAACAAACAGGACAAGGTTCAGAACGAAAGAACTGAATGGAAAGGTCTAACCCACCATCCCATACCGAGTGTGGCCGGGAGGAAGGAGGCCCGACGAACGTGGACTCAACATCTGCGGACGCCAGCCGAACGACCCCACGGAAGCAGACACAGGGAACTTCGCAGGCCGCAAGCGGACGTCGCACTCCGCTTAAGCAATTCAGCCCCGAAACAGTTCAGCGTGCAGGCGGGGACGCTGTCGCATCAGCGGAACCCAACACAGAGGCGGCCGTCAAAGGTGAGGACGCCGGAGACCTGCCGGGGTCGCAGAGCGTGGCACGCGAAGAGAGAGCAGACGGAAACTTGGGAGGCCCGGAGGAGTCCCGACGCGCCAACTACGGGAGCCAATCGGGTAGGCTGGTTCAACGACAAGGAGAACGGGCCGAGGCCCATCCGGGAATCAGATCGGTTCATAGTAGCCGGGAGCCAGGCGCAAGCCCCGACTCCGGCCAAGGAGCCGACACATCCACGCAGCCTGCAAAGGAAACCAGCGCCGTAAGAACGACGGAGACAAGCTGGCCAACCTCCCTGCGGGCCATAGCCCAGAAAGCAATCCAAGACAAAACGCACCGGTTTGGCGGGCTCTACCGGCTGCTCAACGAGGCCAACCTTCGGGAGTGCTTCTTCCACTTGCGGAAGGACGCGGCCCCCGGAGTGGATGGAGTGACGTATCAGGAATATGAAAAGAACCTGGACGAAAATCTCCGCCAACTCGCGCAGCGGCTCAAGAATCAGAGTTACCACGCCCGGCTGGTGCGGCGCAAATACATCCCCAAAGGCAACGGGAAACTGCGGCCATTGGGCATTCCCACGCTGGAGGACAAGCTGGTGCAGTATGCCGCCACGCAAATCCTCACGGCCATCTACGAGGCAGACTTTCTGCCATGCAGCTATGGATACCGGCCCGGGCGCGGCCCGCACGACGCGGTGCGCGACCTGACGGACACGCTGTATGGAGGACGGTTTGAGTTTGTCGTGGAAGCCGACATCCAAGGATTCTTCGACCACATCCGGCACGATTGGCTGCTGAAAATGCTGGCGGTAAGAATCAACGATGGAGCGATGTTAAACCTCGTCCGCAAATGGTTGCGGGCGGGCATCCTCGAAGAAGACGGACGGGTCGAACACCCGGAGAGCGGCACGCCGCAAGGCGGAATCGTCTCCCCGGTGCTGGCCAACGTGTATCTGCACTACGTGCTGGACCTCTGGTTTGAGCGCAGAGTGCGGAAGGAAAATCGAGGGCAGAGCCGGTTGTTCCGCTTTGCGGACGACTTTGTGTGCTGCTTCGACTATCGGCACGAGGCGCAGGCGTTCGAGCAGGCGCTTCCAGAACGGCTGGCCAAATTCGGATTGGAAGTAGCCAAGGACAAAACGCAAACGGTGCGTTTTGGCCGGGGTGGAGGCGGGCACAACGGACGGTTTGACTTCCTGGGATTTGAATTCCAATGGGGGAAAAGCCGCACGCGGGGCCACGCCATCGTCAAACGCCGCACCAGCCGCAAGAAACTGCGGGGAGCGGTGGAACGGTTCACCCAATGGATACAAGCCGAGCGGAACCGGAAAGTCAGTCAGTTGATGAAAACCGTCGCACAAAAGCACCAGGGACATTGGAACTACTATGGACTGATAGGAAACTCCGAGAGTCTGGGGCGCTACCGCGAAGAAACCTGCCGCATTCTGTTCAAATGGCTGAACCGGCGGAGTCAAAGGCGGAGCTACACCTGGCGGAGCTTCAACGGGCTGCTGCAACGGTTTGCCGTGCCGTTGCCGAGGATAGTCGAAGGGATCAAAAGAACCGTTGGATTGTTGAACACAAGCGGAATGACCGGCCAGCCGATGAGGGCAATGAATCTGTTGGGCGAGCATTACGTGCCGTGTCGTGCGTGAGCGAGTGGAAGTGAAGAGCCCGGTGCGGGAAAACCGCCCGCCGGGATCTGTGCGGGGGGCGCCGGGCAACCGGCGTCCCTACCGCGATCCCGTCAGGCGTGGGTGCATTGCGCCTTGGGAAAGGGTTGAGCGGTTGAAAGGAGTGAAAATTGGTCATTGAAAATCTGGCATCTGTCATGTCATCAGTATCGGCATGAAGATGTTGTTCCGAACGGGTTGGCTGGCGCTGGCGGCGGTCCTGCTGGCCGGTTGCGCCTCCAAACCGCGGGTGTTTTTCCACGCGGGCGATGAAACCCCGCCCGCGTTCCTCACCGGGCCGGTGGCGGTCTTGTTCACCAATGTTGAC
>JBEKCX010000469.1:0-5244 GCA_050014655.1 Occallatibacter sp.
GACAACACGGCCGTGGCGCATTGCACCGTGTTGTTGGAGAGCCTGAAGGCGCCCGATCCGCTGGCTCACATGGTCGCGACCGCGGAGGCTGGATCGGAAGAGGAGCTGAACGCGATCGTCGAGGGGCTGATCGGCGAGCCGCACGACCTCACCGCGTTGGGCCGCAAGAAGCCGTTCGACACGGACGATCTGACATAAGTTGATTTTGGGCCGGCGAAATTTTTCAGCGGGAGATTGCGATTTGAGCGGTGCGGTGGGAGCGGAGTTTTCAGCCGTGGTGACGGACATCCGTCTGCAGTCGCGCGACGGAGCGGCGGTGCGCTGGCGGATGACGCTGAGCCGCACGGAATTTGCCGTGGGCGATGTGGGCGTACTCCATGCCGTCTCGCGCAGCGGAACGCGCATCGAGGTTCCCGTGCTGGCTGTCGTCGCCGACCAGGCGGGCGACCTGTGGCATGTGGTGGAGAAGCCGCTGGCCGCGGGAACCGATGTGGTCGGCCAAGTCACGAGGTAAAACTGCCTCGGAGATGGTGCGGATCGACGGCTATGGAGTGCTACCCCCCCCCCGGTGTAAATAGCGTAAAGTATTCATAAAATGCCAGTTAAGCACGCGCTAAGCGCGCGAGACGCATTAAAGGCGAAGACCCGCCGGGTTGTTTGCGCCGACGGCAAGAAGAGACAACAGTACATGAACGGACAAGACCCCCTATTTAAATTGTACGCGGTTGAGGGTAACTACTATGCCAAGTATTTTTCAGGGGGAAGTGGTTGGTAGGGTTGGAGTTAGTTGGATTTTGGAGGGTCGAGGGTCTTGACAGGAAAACAGGGATCAGCAAAGGCCCGGGGCTAAAGCCCGTTTCTTCGAGGGGATGGTTTCAGGGGGCTGAAGCCCCCTGCTCCCTCCGAAGGGCAAGGACGGGAGTTTTTCTGGGGTGGAGGAAGACAGATCAGTCGTTCCGCGCTGCGCGCTGCGCTCCGGCCTACGGCAGTGCGGAAGCGCCTTCGGCGCGGCGTTTATTGGCGTGGCTAAAGCCACGCCCCATCAAAGCGGCACGCGTGAAATCACCCCAGCGAGCAAAGACGCTCGCCGGGGACCGCGATGCGCGGGCCCTTGCGGGGGATGGCGGTTGACGCAGGTGTCCGAGGTTGCGCGGAGGTCCGATCGCACATCTCAGAAGCGAGATGTAGGCCGCTCGCCCGGGTGCCAAACGAGGAACCTAGGAGTTTGAGACTAGTTTCCCTCAGCCTGTTCAGTGCTATTCTTTCGATGAATGTTCGCTCTTGAGGAGCCTGAGGCAAAAACTAATGTGGCATTGGGATCAAGGACACTTGCCATACTTTCAGTTTGACGCACTGAGGCAGATTGCCGCCTTCGTCGTCACGAGAGATTTCAAGACGGCCAGTCGCTCTGAGTTATTGGCAGCGACCGGCCTTGATTTTGCGGCACCGACTGACTATACCCCTTGGCGGAATTACGCGCGAGTTCTGAAACTTTGTCTCCTCGTAAGCGAGGGCGAAAATCGCGGTCCTGCTATTCCGACGCCGGTCGCTCAGTTGCTCGCGACACCTGGGCAGACCACATGTGATGAGTACTTTCACTTCATCGCTCGATCATTCACCGAGCCGTCACCTGCGTTGTCCCCATGGTCCCCGATAGCCACTTCGCGTTACCCCTTGCTTTTTAGTTTGAAGTACCTACTGGCGAAACGAGCTGTTACCGGGGCTTCGGTGACACAACTCGGAGAGCTCATCGAAGCTTATGAATCCAGCGGCTTCATTGGGGATGAGGACGATACCGCATTCATACAAGTTGTTGGAATCCACCAAGGTTGGAATGGAACCCTTTCGACGACGAAATACAGACAGGAACGCGAGAGTCTGCTAGTCCTGTGTCAGATTTCCTATTTGCATCTCGAAGGGTCGGTCATCACGATTTCCTTGGACCCTTCTGATGCTCAGTCTGTTTTCGCCGACATTAAATCCGTTACCGGCCCGAAAGCTGCGGATCGGGAGAGTGAGATTAGGAGATTGGCTGAGTTGTTCAGGGATGGTGCAGTGGAGGACTTCTATGAGTATCCGCACACGGCCATAAACGACGTGGTGCAGAGCGGCTTCGCGGAAGGCTCCAAGGTTAAGCGAACACACTTGGTCATTGAACGAAATCAAGAATTGCGCCGAAGCTTCTTTGACGCGAATCCGACCGCTCTCTGCGATGTTTGCGCACTCAACACGGCTGCGACCTATCCGTGGACAGCAAGGGTACTCGATTTGCATCATTTGCTTCCGCTTGCGTCTGGAACGCGGGTTCTTCAGGCGGGGACGAGTTTTGCAGATATCGTTCCTGTTTGTCCAAGTTGTCATAGAGGGGTACATCGTTTTTACGATGCTTGGCTGGCGGATCACCAACTGCAGGACTTTTTGAATGACCAACAGGCGAGGAATACCTATTTCGCCATGAAGGATAGCTTTGGAGGTCCGATCTATGGGCAGCTTGTTGTGTGAACTTCCTCCCCCGAGCCATGCCAAGATCGTCGCGCAAACGAAGCTTCTCAAGCGCGCCGATGATTCAGGGGAGCCGCTGTCCGCCGTATTGAAACAGGCTGGCTGGACCTACGACGATCTTGTGTATGTCAGCAGTGGTACACGCGAAGCACTCGCGGCGGAGCCCGTCACTCTAGAGAGAGTTACCGTGAAGGGGACGGCGATACCTTTTGTGAGCTTCTTTACTGGATGCGGTGGTCTGGATTTAGGGTTTGAAGCTGCGGGATATAAGCATCAAGCTGCTTTCGAAATCAACGAGCTAGCCTGCAAGACATTGCGACGCAACCGTCCATCTTGGCACGTTTTCGGGCCACCTACTCATTCCGGCGATGTTTCGCGATTTGAGGAAGTTTCAGCGACGTTACGGAAAAGCATTTCGCAGCCGTTCGAAGGAGTTTTTATAGGCGGTCCGCCATGCCAGCCCTTCTCGATTGCTTCCAATCAACGTTTCTCCCGGGCTGGAGAGAATTTCAAACGAACAGGTTTTGCTCATGCGAAGAACGGGAACCTGTTGTTCGACTATGCCAACCTCATCGTCGAGTTTAAGCCTCGGGCTTTTGTCGTCGAAAATGTTCCAGGGCTCCGTGATTTGGATGGTGGAGAACAACTCAATAGCGCAATCAGGCTTTTTACAGAGGCTGGGTATCGGGTGGAAACTCCGTTTGTCCTTGAGGCAGCTCACTATGGGATTGCTCAACAAAGGCAGCGACTTTTCGTTATCGGCAATCGATGCGATGCCCCCTTCATCAAGCCCCAGCCAGCGGCTTTGCTGGTAGGGGCAGGCAGCGTATTGCCCCAAAAACGTGCTGTCGGACAGAATGATGAGACAAGGGAACACAAGGCCGAATCAGTCTTGCGTTACCAGCAGCTAGGGTATGGCCAGAGAGATCAACTTGGCCGCGTTGATAGGCTCGACCCGATGGTGCCTTCTAAGACGGTAATTGCTGGCGGCACGAATGGCGGGGGAAGGTCGCATCTGCATCCGGAGATTCCCAGAACTTTGAGCGTGCGCGAATGCGCGAGACTTCAAACGTTCCCAGAAGATTACGTGTTCGTCGGTCCGACTGCTCGTCAGTTCACACAAGTGGGAAATGCTCTTCCTCCGGTTCTTGCTGCCTTGATCGCGACAAGCCTTCGCCGTAGTTATTTCTGAGTACCATAAATGATGCGACGTTCGACATAGGCAGATAAATTGTCATCGCTGATCTTCTTCAGTCGACATTCCCAAATTGTGAGTACGCGCCAGCCCAGCTGTCGAAGTTGTCTGGAACTTCTCGCGTCTCTTCGCTTATTTCCCGCTAGCTTTGGCTCCCAATACCAGCAGTTGGTTCTCGGTTTGCGGCAATCTTTGCAGGAATGTGAGTGCCAGAAACATCCGTTGACAAAGACCGCCGTTCTGTAGCTCGCGAGCACGATATCTGGACGACCGGGTAACGAGGCAACATGCAAGCGAAACCTGTAGCCCAGCCGATGCAGTGCCCGGCGCACTCGCATCTCAGGCTTGGTGTCCACAGATCTTGTACGCGACATCCTAATGGACGTTTGTTGGTCGGTACTGAGGACGCGACCGGACATCGCCTACTCTACGGTGACGGATTTGGCGAGGTTGCGGGGCTGGTCGACGTCGCAGCCGCGGCGGACGGCGATGTGGTAGGCGAGGAGTTGCAGGGGAACGACCTCGAGGATGGGGAGGAGCAACTCCGGGGCGGGGGGGATGTGGATGGTGTGTTCGACGAGTTGGGCGATCTGGCGGTCGCCCTCGATGGCGATGGCGATGACGCGGCCGGAGCGGGCGGTGACCTCCTGAATGTTGCTGAGGGTCTTCTCGTACTTGAGGACGGAGGCGGGGTCGGACGGGTCCTGGGTGGCGATGACGACGACGGGGAGGGTCTCGTCGATGAGGGCGTTGGGGCCGTGCTTCATCTCTCCGGCGGGGTAGCCCTCGGCGTGGATGTAGGAGATCTCCTTTAATTTGAGCGCGCCCTCGAGGGCGATGGGGTAGTGGATGCCGCGGCCGAGGAAGAGGAAGTCGTTGGAGGTGTGGAAGGCGCGGGCGAGCCTGGAACATTGGTCGTCCACCGAACGGAGGACTTCTTCGAGTTTGCCGGGGATTTTGTTGAGTTCGGCGACGAGCTGGATGGATTCGGCGTCGGTAACGGTGCTGCGGAGCTGGGCCATGTGCAGGGCGAGGAGGAAGAGCGCGGTGAGCTGGGCGGTGAAGGCCTTGGTGCTGGCGACGCCGATCTCGGGGCCGGCGTTGGTGGTGATGGTTCCCTGGGCCTCGCGGGAGACGGCGGCGCCGACGACGTTGCAGATGGCGATGGTGCGGGAGCCGAGCGCGTGCAGCTCGCGCTGGGCGGCGATGGTGTCTGCCGTCTCGCCGGACTGGGTGATGAGCAGGCCGATGGAGGCGGGGTCGGCGATGGGCGAGCGGTAACGATACTCGCTGGCGTAGTCGACTTCGGTGCGCAGGCGGGCGAGACGCTCGATCATGAACTTGCCGGCGAGGCCGGCGTGCCAACTGGTGCCGCAGGCGGCGATGGTGATCTGGCTGGCGGCGCGGAGTTCGGCGTCGGAGAGCTGCATCTCGGAGAGGAAGACGCGGCCGGTATCGGCGGAGACGCGGCCGAGGATGGTGTCGCGGACGGCGCGGGGCTGCTCGTTGATCTCCTTGAGCATGAAGTGCTTGTAGCCGGACTTTTC
>JBEKCX010000470.1:0-6159 GCA_050014655.1 Occallatibacter sp.
GGATTGATACATCGAGTAACGGTGAAATCATCAATCAAATCATTCGATTTTCTCTTTAATACGCCTTTCGCCTTTATCGGTCCCATCGGTGACAATCGGTGTTAAGCCTTTTTCCGATGGCCGCACATACCAAGGAGCAACAATGTCCAAGCAAATGACCATGGGAGTCCTCGTAGGCAACCGCGGATTCTTCCCCTCGCATCTCGCCACATCGGGCCGTCTTGAAATCATCGCCGCGCTGGAAGCCGCAGGAATCAAGCCCATCGTGCTCACGCCCGAGGTCACCGCCAACGGCGCGGTCGAGAGCTACGAGGACGCCAAAAAGTGCGCCGCCCTCTTCAGGTCCCACGCCGCCGACATCGACGGCCTCATCGTCACCCTGCCCAACTTCGGCGAAGAGCGCGGCCTGGCCGACGCCATCCGTCTCGCCGACCTGCGCGTGCCCGTACTCATCCAGGCCACGCCCGACGCGCCCGCCAAGATGTCCATCGCCCACCGCCGCGACAGCTTCTGCGGCAAGATGTCCATCTGCAACAACCTCACCCAGTACGGTATCCCCTACTCGCTCACCACGCTGCACACCGAGGCCCCCGATTCGCCCGAGTTCGCCTCCGACCTCGCCTGGTTCGCCGCCGTCTGCCGCGTCGTTCGCGGCCTCAAGAACCTGCGCATCGGCGCTATCGGCGCGCGCCCCACGGCATTCAACACCGTCCGCTACTCGGAGAAATTGCTCGAACGCAGCGGCATCACCGTAGAAACCCTCGACCTCAGCGAAGTCCTCGGCCGCATCGACCGCATGAAGGACACCGACGACGCGGCGCAAGCCAAGCTCACGGCAATCAAGAAATACATCCCCGTCGGCGACACGCCCGAACTCGCTCTGCTCAAGATGGCCAAGCTTGGCGCGGTCATCGATGCATGGATGAAGGCCTCCGCGCTCGACGTCTCCGCCGTCCAGTGTTGGACCAGCATCGAGGAGTTCCTCGGCATCGTTCCCTGCACCGTCATGTCCATGATGAGCGAGGACCTCTTCGCCTCGGCCTGCGAGGTCGATGTCCTCGGCACGCTCTCCATGCACGCCCTCGCGCTCGCCAGCCAGACGCCCTCCGCCCTCCTCGACTGGAACAACAACTACGGCGCGGACCCCGACAAGGCCGTCTGCTTCCACTGCTCCAACCTTCCCAAGCACTTTTTCAATGCGGGCGTGAAGATGGACTATCAGCTCATCATCGCCGGCACGGTCGGCAAGCAGAACACCCACGGCACGCTCGATGGCCGCGTCAAGGCCGGCCCCATGAGCTTCGCCCGCTTCTCCACCGACGACTTCTCCGGCCAGATCAAGGGCTACGTCGGCCAGGGCAGCTTCACCGACGACCCGCTCACCACCTTCGGCGGCGCAGGCGTCGTCCACATCCCCAACATGCAGGCGCTGCTGCGCTACATCTGCCAGAACGGCTTCGAGCACCACGTCGCCGCCAGCTTCTCCACCTCCGCCGCCGCCATCCACGAGGCCGCCACCCGCTACCTCAACTGGCCCACCCACTGGCATAAGTAAACGGGATGGGATGATAATTAGGTTGAAACCGAGAATTCCGGGTGACATCGGCGTTTTCCGTTACCGATCCGCTCTTCACCATAGCACCGGTTTTGAATTGGTGGTCGAGTCAGTTGGCGTCAGCGAAGAAATACGCTGGTGTGACGCGACAATTGAAGCATCAGGATACCCCGCGCTTTCAATGGTCGGGTATTCTGTATCCGGGAGAACACATTGACCTTTGATGGCAAATCCGTTCGCTGGCTACATCTATCAGACTTCCACGTTGGTAAAGACGATTCTGCGACCCGGAAGATGTTTGACTATATCTTGGAACACGTTCGAGACCGAAAAGCAAAGGGATTTGTACCGGACCTTCTGTTTGTCACTGGGGACTTGGCGGACAAAGGACTCGCTTCTCAGTATGAAACATTTTGGCTGGATTTTATTGCACCACTTCAGGAGGTAATTGGAGAGGGAATCACGAGTCGCACCTTCTCTGTGCCCGGTAACCATGATGTAGACCGGAACGAAAATGAGGATTTTAGCCGCGACGGGTTTCTAAATCCATCGAGTCACCACTTTGACCCCACGGCAGAAGGCAAAAGGCGCAGGGGTATCCTCGCTCCTCGCTTCCGAGCATATTCGGAAAATGACTGTACTCCTGTGGGCAAGGCATTCGTCGAAGCGGAAGGCGCATTCGCCAAGATACTCGAGATTAATGGCATCCAGGTCGGCATTCTGTGCGTCAACACAGCCTGGCTTAGCAAGGGCGAAGATGACAGGCACCAACTCACGCCCGGCAAACTCCTGCTGGAGCGCGCACTGGATTCCATTAAGGGGACCACACTCCACATAGTCCTCGGTCACCACCCCATTAATTGGCTAGTTGATTCACAGCAGAAGACCATTACGAGTCTCTTGGGTAAACATAATGTTATCTATCTGCACGGCCACTTGCATGATTCTTGGGTGGAACCCACTGTTGGTGGCGCCGGTACTTTTCTTGCCATTCAATCGGGTGCATGTTTCCATGTCCGTGAGGGTGAAAAGTGGCGTAATGGGCTAGTTTGGGGAGAAGCAGACATCGGCACTGCGGAAGTGCGACTTCAGCCTTGGCAATGGACTCCGAACCAGCAGACATGGACCTTGGCTGACGAATCTTTCCACGAAAGCTATCGTAGTGGCGATTGGTGGCACTATCCCTTACCCTCTCCTCACGCACTACCGAGTACCAAGCCGCGAATGGATATCCGTCATCAAGCGCCTAGGGGTTGGGCCGTAATCGACCCCAAGAGCCTAAGAGATTACCGTATACCACTGTCAACACAGGATGCATTGCGATTTTTTGATGGCGCAGTGCCAGACTGGAAAATAGCTCTGTCACAATCCATACCCCGCCGCGCCATTGTTTCACAACTCGCTAGCCACTTCCAACACCTGAATGATGCCGCCGCCCCCATCGTCTCTCTCCTACTGGCCGCCGGATGCGAGGGTAAGACAACCGCAATGTTGCAATCCGCTTATGAGGTTGTGGGAATGGGGGACAAGTGGCGTGTTCTACAACGTAGAGATGAGGCTCAGCCCCTTGTAGTGGAAGATATCATCCCTGTGCTCAGTGAGGATTTTAATTGGTTGATTCTGATAGATGAGGCTGATCGGGTAGCCAAGGATTTGCTGGATTTAATCGGTCGTCTTCCTGAAAGTCTTATTGGTCGGGTCCACTGCCTACTTGCTTGCCGGGATACAGACTGGCTGGCTTCGAACGCTGATCAACTCAATTGGTCGAAAACAACCACTCTATACAAGGAACAGTTGATGGGTTTAGACCTTGCGGATGCCGAAGCCATTGTCGAGGCATGGCAAGCTTTCGGCGAATTAGGGCTCGGGGAGCTGGTTAATATACCTGAAAGTGAACGTGCTCACACCTTAGAGAAACAGGCTAAAGAAGAAGCAAAGACGTCGAGAGGGGCTTTTTTCGGGGCACTACTTACCGCACGAAACGGTAGCGACCTGCGCAAGCACGCCACTCTGGTGCTCGAACGCTTGAGCCAACGCAAGATTCCCGGTGGTCGTACACTGCTAGAAGCACTATCCTATATTGCTGCTATGCACGCCGAACAACTCGAATTCCTGTCCCGCCCCGTTCTCGCTTCTGTACTCGGATGCCCGCCCACTCAATTACATCGCGAAGTTTTGGTGCCTCTAGGCCAAGAGGCAGCGACCACCACCAGTTCCTCGTATATTTTCACCCGCCATCTCCGCATTGCGCAGTCATTCATTTCGGTTCTTAAGCAGGAATTTCACGAGGACGTCGATGGCTTATATGTGGAGCTCAGCAAAGCCGCCTTACTTGCCAAAGAAAATAATTTTATTCCAGAGTTTTCTAAGTGGCGTTTCACGATTGCCGAGCATTTCTGCACGATCGGCCAGACCGAACTGGCAATCAAACTAGCCAGTACCGTGTACGCCTCTGAGCCTAACAATCAGCAAACTCGAACGAATCTGGCTAAAATATACCGCCAGAGCAGTGCTTTTGAAAATGCTCTAGCTGTGTTTCGTGATTCGCCTACTATGTCCGATAGCGACCGTATCTATTACCGCGAGTGGGCTCTTGCTGAAGGGAATTGCAGCCACAATACTGCGAACGTATTGCTGGCAGCCTACTCATTGTGCGATCAGATTATCGCCCCACTTGTTGACATTAAAACCGCTCTCCCCTCATTAGTTGGGCTATGCGAATCGTGGAAACGCTTATATGAGGATTACGGCAATTCTGTGTTCCGTGATGCACGTATGGCCGCCGCGACCGTCGGTGAAGCCATGGTTCTTGTTGCAGAGACAAAATCAGGGACCTATTTTGAGAAGCACGCGCAAGAAGCCGCGGCATACGGAGCTGCAAAGCCTGACATCCGGCAGGCTTTCCAGCAGATTCATAATGGGATCATTGCGGCTTCACAGATTTGGACCGACCCAACTCTAGATACACTTCTTCCCAAGGCGGAACAGATGACCTTTAATTCATTGCAAAGTCTTGTCACGCATTTTCAAGAACGTGCGAAACAATCGCAGAATGTTTGATTGAAGCTAACCTGCCAATAATGAGTGAGAAACAGGCAAACAGCTGCTGGAATGATGGGACAGGCGTTCGGCGATGAGCGACCTAGTGTTGTTTGATGGATCGCCACCCCCGCCAGTTGTCCAATCTCCCCCTCCCCGAGTAGACTGGTTGACCGACACTGCCCCAACCAATCTCTCAAAGGTGAACCCATGAACCTCCGGCCCATCACGCTCCTCTGCGCATCCCTTCTGCTCGCGGCCACCTCGCTCGCCCAAACCCCGCCTCCGCCCGCCGCCGCACCCGCCGCCGCGCCAGCCGCCGCACCCGCTGCCGGGCCCGGCGCGCAGACCATGCCGCCGCGCCGCGTCCCCGAAGGCCCGTATGTTCAACCCGCTCCGGTTGCGCCCGGCGACCTCACCACCTGGCCGCGCGGCGTCTCGCCCGCCGAGGTTGGCAAGGCGCTGGCCGAGCATTTCGTCACCGGGCCGCAAGGCGCGCGGTTCTCCGGCTACCCGTATGTATGCACCTTCTACGGCGCGATGAACTTCGCTGCCCTCACCCACGACGACTCGTTGCGCGACCGCCTGATCGCCCTCTTCGACCCAATGCTGCCGGGCGGCACGGGCCGCACGCCGCAGCGCCACCACGTGGACGACTCCATCTTCGGCGTCATGCCGCTGGAGATCGCCATCCAGACCAAAGGCCTGCCCACCTACGATCCGAAGTACCTGCAGCTCGGCCTCTCCTGGGCCGACCGCCAGTGGGCGCCGCCGACGCCCGACGTCACCTACCCCGAAGCGACCGTGCCGCTCGACAATCTGCAGGGCCTCTCGCCCGAGACGCGCTTCTGGGTGGACGACATGTACATGCTCACCATGCTGCAGCTTCAGGCCTACCGCGCCACCGGCGACCGCAAGTACCTCGACCGCGACGCGCACGAGATGGTCGCCTACCTCGATCGCCTGCAGCAGCCCAACGGCCTCTTCTTCCACGCGCCCGACGTGAAGTACTTCTGGGGACGCGGCGACGGCTGGTTCGCCGCCGGCATGGCCGAGATGCTGCGCACCCTGCCCGCCGACCACCCCGACCGCCCGCGCATCCTGGCCGGCTACAGGCTGATGATGGCCGCGTTGCTGAAGTATCAGGGCGCGGACGGCATGTGGCGCGAGCTGATCGACCATCCAGAGGCATGGCCCGAATCCTCCAGCACCGCCATGTTCAGCTTCGCGCTGATCACCGGCGTCAAGCACGGCTGGCTGGACGCCGCCACCTACGCGCCCGCCGCGCGCCGCGGATGGATCGCCGTCACCGGCTACGTCGACCAGAACCACGATGTCACCCAGGTCTGCACCGGAACCGGCAAGCTGGACAACATGCAGTACTACCTGGACCGCAGGCGCGAGACGGGAAATCTGCACGGCCAGGCGCCCGTCCTGTGGGCCGCCGACGCTCTGCTGCGCGATGAGAAGTGATCCTTGCCCGCGTAACAGATGTGATAGAAATCACAGAATCGCGCCCTGCGCGGGACTATCGTACTCCGCACTTGGAGTCACCCAGAGCATCA
>JBEKCX010000471.1:0-5122 GCA_050014655.1 Occallatibacter sp.
GCCTATCGGCTGGACCGGTACTTCAGCGTGGACGCAGGTGCATCGATGTACATGTACATCAACATCGACGCAAACGTCGGCACAAAGACCAAGCCGGTCTATGTCTATTCCGCAAAGAAAGAGGTCTTCGGGGACACATCGCTCTCCTTCCACGGCGATGCGAGTTTCTTGTCGATCAACTACAACGGGACCGTCTCCATGGGCCTGCCTTCGGGCAATACGGATTACGGACTGGGCGCGGGACAGGTCACCTACAACGTCAACAATCATTTTGAGAAGAACTTCGACTTGTTCACTCCCGACATCGAGTTCGGGTTCGGCGACACCAGCAGCCTGGTGAACCAGCGCGTTGTGAAGAGCTACGTCGCGGTGGGGCCGATGGCGCATTTCCAGGCCGGGACGGCAGTCAATCTGCCGTGGCGAACGAGCTTCGAGGCGGATGCGTACGAGGAGCTGCCGCTGGACAAGAACCTGGTGTACTCAACCACCGGCAGCGGTAAGAAGAAGGTGACGACCGCGACCAACACAGATCCGGCCGAGGACAACGGCTTCATCACGTCGCTGGACATTCCACTGAACCGTCACGTCACGATGTCGGGGTTCTACAGCAGAAGCCTGCGCGACCATGAAGACACCGGCGGATTCTCGTTTACATATCTGCTGAAGGCGCCTCCACGTCCGCCGGAGGTCGCGTTCTAGAGCGCTTGCGAGGGAATGCGGTGCATCCTGGCCAAATCGTATACTTCATCCTGTGCGCCGCATTTATATGGACGCGAACGCCACAACGCCTCTGCTGCCCGAGGTGGTGGAGGCGATGCGGCCATTCTGGACGGAGGCGTTCGGCAACGCCAGCTCCATCCATCAGCAGGGACAGCAGGCGCGGGCCGCGGTGGAGCGGGCGCGCGAGTCGGTGGCCGGGCTGATTGGGTGCCGCGCGGCGGAGGTGGTGTTCACGTCGGGCGGAACGGAGAGCGACAACCTGGCTCTGTTCGGGACTCTCGCGCCGGGCGACCACCTGATCGCCAGCAGCATGGAGCACTCGGCGGTGATGCAGGCAGCCGAGGCGCTGGCCGGGCGCGGCGTGGAGGTCAGCTTCCTACCCGCCACGGGGCAGGGATTGGTCGAACCGAGTGCGCTCCAAGCCGCGCTGCGTCCCAACACGCGGCTGGTGAGCGTGATGCTGGCCAACAATGAGACGGGAGTGGTCCAGCCGGTGCGGGAGCTTGCGGAGCTGACCCATGCGGCCGGCGCGCTCTTCCACAGCGATGCGGTGCAGGCGGCGGGCAAGCTGGCGATCGATGTGAAGGCGCTGGGATGCGATCTGCTGAGCATCTCCGGACACAAGATGTACGCGCCGCAGGGTGTGGGCGCGCTCTATGTGCGGCGCAACGTGCGGCTGCGGCCGATCTTCTTCGGCGGCAACCACGAGCGCGGACGAAGACCCGGCACGGAGAACGTCGCGGGGATCGCCGGCCTGGGCAAAGCCGCGGAGCTGGCGCGGGCGTGGCTTGCGAGCGGCGAGCAGCAGGCGCTCGCGGCGTTGCGCGACCGCCTGGAGCAGGGAATCGTGGCGCAGGTGGAGGAGACGGGCGTCAACGGCGCGGGAGCGGAGCGCGTGGCGAACACCAGCAATCTCTACTTCGACCGTGTGGAGGCGGAGGCGCTGGTGATCGCGCTCGACCTGAAGGGGCTGGCGGTGTCGGGCGGGTCGGCGTGCCAGTCGGGCTCGACCGAGCCGTCGCATGTGTTGACGGCAATGGGGCTGAGCCCGGCGCGCGCGCGGGCCAGTGTGCGCTTCTCGCTGAGCCGGATGACGACCGGGGATGAGGTGGAGTGCGCGCTGGCGCTGGTGCCGGCCGCCGTGGCGCGGCTGCGCAAGCTGGCGCCAGGTCCGCGGTAAAAGGCTCGTCGCGTTGGTACCCCCCCCCCGGGGGTGGATAGCGTAAAGTATTCAAAAAACTCCAGTTAAGCTCGCGCTAAGCGCGCGAGACGTATTTAAGGCGAAGATCCGGATGGTTTCGGTTGCGCCGGCGCCGCGCGTTCTCCTTTGTGTGCGAAAAAGTCTCAAAGTCTTCAAAAAAGGCATGTTAAGTCTGGACTTCGGTCTGGACAGGTCTGGACCAGGTCTATACATCTCCCGTAAAGACTTGATTTCAGGCTGTTTATTTTGTAAAGTCTTCATAATAATGCGCTTTTACAGTATCGGCGATGTTGTGCTCCGCCGACAGAATATAGAATAGATAGACAGAAGCCCCCTATTTAATTGTAGCAGGATGGGGAGACGAGTTTGTCAGTTTATCTTGTTTGGATGGAGCGAGTTGAGAGATTTTGCTTGACAAGGTGGGGGGGGACGCAATGAAGGGACATCCGCCTTGCCGGGCTAAATGGTGTGGGGAGGCAGTCCTTCATAGCGGCTGAAATAGGCGGACTGAACTGCTGTTGAGAACGACTCAAGTCGAAGTCGGGAGCCGACGGCGGGAACATCAGGCGAAATCTCGCCTGTCTCCGGTTGCCAAACGACCAGCGAAATTGCTTCGGCAAGATGGCTTTGGTTATTTGTACTCGTCCGCCTAGCCAGCCTGTCTAGTGTTCCAATCAGTGCCGCTCGTTGGGGCTGGAGCAAGCATGGAGCCGGAACGATCACGATAAAGGCGACCACCGCGTAGGGGAACCGGACATGAATTGTCGTGGCCTCCGTTGCCAAATCGTTAATCATATTCTGATAGTTCTTTCGCACGCTTTCGAGATCATTCAGTGTTTTGCTGTCGGATACGAATCGTATACCGTCTGGTCGATAGCACACATCAAAGTTCTGCGGTCTCACACCGCCTATTGTTCGTGTCTCCCCAACCTCTACGCAGTCAACCTGCGGTGCAACCAAGGCATTGGAGTTCAGTGGCGCAACGACTGGAATACCGCCCAGCATAGTCGCAAGCGCTGAGCCAATGGCTTGGTCAAACTGCGTGCCCAACTGGGAGGATGAAAACGGGAGTGACCGAGATAGTTTTCCGCCATTTGCTGTCCATTGCTCCCCAAACTGTAGGAGGGTTTCAGCGGGGACGTTTACTTGGGGCATAGGAGCCAAAATTGCCATCGTGTTATCCGTTACCATTCTTCCGTCCAGTGCGTCTGGTTCGGAGTTTTATCCAAATTGTCCGTAACATTCGGACTTGGTGTGCGTCCAGTCCCAATCCATCAACGAGCAGTTTCTGGTCTGTTATGTCCAACACTTCTTCAATTAATCCCGCACGAACGAGTGCGTCAATTTCGTTTGGAATGAGACTCGCAGACTTTAGAAGCGGAACCGGCAGTCCGTCGGCTTCTGAGGGCTCCAACTCGAGCACCCCACCACCGTAGCTTCTGCCCATGATTTCTGTGAATGCAAATGTTAGGGAGTTGAGGAATGCCGCAGCTACATGCCGCTCGCTAACATGCTGTTTAAACCTCACGCGATGAATGGTGTCTGTGCAGGTCGCTCTGGCATCGTTTACCACGAGTTTCGGGTAAAGGTGAATCTGACGTAGCATAAACGCATCAGGAATATAGACCGACGGTACGGTGTACCAGAACTTTCTGATCCGGCATTTATAGCCTACGTTCAGTCTCGCAGTCTCAGCCTTTTTCAAATAGGCGACCAAGTTGTACGGGAGTTCCTCCAATGCGACAGGGGGGATATTGAGCAGAAATGCCTTATTCCCCGACTTGACGCTTTTCCCCCAATCACCATTTCTGAAAACTGTTCCGGCCAGATGTCCGCTTCGGCCAACAAGCCGATGGGAGAATTCCATTAGGCCATATTCAAGGACTTCCTCTTCTGATAGTGCGAAGACCTCGTTCATGCCGGTAACAATTCCAATGTCGGTATCCGCCAGATCGCCAAACCTGGTCAGCTTGGGATCGTCCCGCAGGGATCGCAGCAAGTCGATCTCTGACTGCGAGAGGTAGTACTGAATCCATTTGTCTGTGGTGTGATTTATCTTCTTGAACCCGCTAGCCCCGAACCTCTTGTCCGCGTGCTTGTCCAGATCACTGGCGTCGTTTAGCTCCACCAGTTCAATTCCTGGTTTTGTTGATGACCCCCGCCGGGCGAGTAAAAGAATGATCTCTTGTTGAATTCCTGGGAACGGCAATCCCCGGAATGTTATCACCCTGACTTGCGAGAAATAGTCCGTTAGGAATGAACGAAGTTGCGCGGCGTAGGTCACTTGCAGCAACTCAGCGGGTAGAACCATTGCTAGCCTTCCTGAGGACCCGAGCAAACTCGCCGAAGCGACTACAAACGGCACCCATGAGTTCGTTAGTCGGTTTGGGTGCAGCCCGAAAGTACGCATGAGTTGAAAAGCTTTCTCCCGTTGATCTTCGGGAAACTGCTGATATCGGACGAATGGAGGATTCCCGACTATCGCGTCGAATGTCCCGTTCCCATTCCACGAAATAGCGCTAGAAAAAAAGTCGCCTGTTTTCACGGCACCGTTGGATTTCTTGACAAATCGGCTCAGGCGCTGTGTAGCGAGGCGAGCTTCGTTTTGATCAATTTCGTAGGCCATGATTTGAGAGGACAGCCCTGCGGGTTGTGCACCAAGCGCAATTAACCTCTCTGCTGCGGTTTCCACGAATACGCCGTCGCCGCAGCTTGGTTCAAGGACGCGGTCCCCTGCCGACTGGATCGCCCATGAAGAAAGAAAGGACGCGATGGGCTGAGGGGTGTAGTATCCCCCGCGCAGCTTTTGGTATGTGATCGGCTTCTTCAGTTTGTCTCCATGACAACCCCGGACAATAAGAGTTTACCGTGCCGCGGTCTCCGGTCCGGTTCGGGAATCCGGAATCATGGCTTGAGGTTAGCATGGCGGACGGCTGTGCGGTGGGCGGATAGTTGCCGGGGTTAGGCGGGGGAGTCGGCGGGCTGGCCTTTGCGGGGGCGGCGGTTGGATTGGAGGACCTGCTTGCGCAGGCGGAGGGACTTGGGGGTGACCTCGACCAGCTCGTCCTCGGCGATGAACTCGATGGACTGCTCGAGGGTGAGGCTGCGGAAGGGGACGAGGCGGGTGGCTTCGTCGGCGGTGCTGGCGCGCATGTTGGTGAGGCGCTTCTCGCGGACGCAGTTGACGTCGATGTCGTTGTC
>JBEKCX010000472.1:0-5007 GCA_050014655.1 Occallatibacter sp.
ACCGGGAGGGCTCGGCGGAGCAACTGTTTGTGGAGGCGGACGGCGAGCTGCTGGGCACACTGCCGGTGCGGATTGAAGTGGAGCCGCAGGCGCTGAACCTGCTGATTCCGGCGAAGACGCTGGGGCGGATCACGGACCTGTGAGGAGGACACGCGGCGACTTTCTGGCTCGCCGAGCCACGCGCGTCAGGGGTGTTGCGGGTCGCGTATAATTTCGAACTCATGCCGGGAGAGAGCGTACGACCGCGTTGCCAGGCATTCGCGGCCGCGCATCTGCGGGCGATGTGAACCATGAACGACGAGATCAATTCCTAAGGAGCAGAGAGTGACTATGCGCGACGCTGCCGCTGAAAATCGTTTGAACCGACGGGACTTCCTACAGGGTGTGGGGATGGTGGGGCTGGCTGCCGCGCTGCCGCAGGTTGTGGCGGAGGCGCAGGCTGCCGCGGCGCAGTTTGCCGACGTGAAGGGCGCGGACCTGAAGACGCCGAGCGGCAAGCCGCTGCGGGGTCTGTATCCGATCATGGAGACGCCGTTCACGCCGGAGGACAAACTGAACACGGACGCGCTGGCGGCGGAGGTGAAGTGGCTGAACAAAGGGCGCGTGGCCGGGATGATATGGCCGGCGTGGGCGAGCAGCTGGGCGACGATGTCGGACGCGGAACGGATTGAGGGCACGGAGGCGATTCTGGCGGCGGGCAAGGGCGGCAAGTCGGCCATTGTGATCGAGGTGCAGAACAATGCGTGGGACACGCCGACCGCCGTGCGCTACGCCAAGCACGCGGCGGCGCATGGCGCGGACGCCATCGGCGCGATCCCGCTGAACAACGGCTGGAACCGCAGCGACCAGGACATCCTCGACTACTACAAGGCCATCGCCGCGGCCACCGACCTTCCGCTGATTGTGCAGTCGCGAGGCACGGTGAGCGTGGACCTGATGGTGCAGCTATTCCAGCAGATCCCGACGATGAAGGCGACCAAGGACGAGGTCGGCAATATTATGGAGCGCGCGCCGCAACTGATCGAGCGCACCGGCAACAAGCTGGCGGTGTGGTCGGCGGGCGGAGGAACGGGCGATCAACTGCTGGAAAAGATGCAGCTGGGCATTGTGGGACTGTGCCCGACGCCGCAGTACGCCGAGCTGCTGCAGCAGGTGATGGAACTGGAATGGGCGGGCAAGAAGAGCGCGGCCTTCGACATGTACGCGCGGGTGCAGACGTTTGCGGCGATCCCAGGCGCGACCGGATACATGATGGTGGCGCGGGGGGTCTTTCCGGAGGGGACGAAGTCGCGGCCGCAGCCCATGGAGCAGGAAGCGCAGCGTGCCGGTGCTCCAGCGGGAGGCGATCTTGGGGGTGCGAGAGCCGGCGGCGGAGCCAGACCCGGCGGCGGAGCAGGCGCGGGCGGAGGCGGCGGCAGAGGCGGCACACCTCCGACAGACAAGCAGAAAGAATATATCCGCTACGCGATCGATACCTACCTGAAGCCATACTTCCGGGGGTGAAGGTACGGTTGTGTGAGTGCGGAGCACACGAAGCTATCCGCGCGATACCCCACCCATCGCGATAAGACCGCGAGGAATGGGGCACCCGGCTTAGGCGGCTTCTCGCCATTCGTTGTCGTCGCGGATTTCCAGAACGATCTTTTCCCTGGTGGGCTTGAGTTCATCCAGCATGGATTGAAGGATGGTCCTTGCGTGGTCGTAGAGGCCGGACTCTTCGGAGAGGATGGCGTATGAGAGCCGCGCCAGCTTCTCCGTCGCGCTGGAAATGGGCTGCTTGCCGTTCTCGATGCGCGAGAGCGTCTCCGGTTCGAGGCCCAGATATTTGCAATACTCGGTGGCCTTCTTGCCCAGCCGCTTGCGGAGGAAACGCACTTCTGCGCCGGTCAGGTCGGATTTGGAGAGGACAAGGTCACGCGCGATGAGGCGCATCAACTGCTTCAGGGCCGGGATTTCAGCCACAATTTTTCCGTCTGTGGATGTGAAGTACTTGATTCCTACCAGAAAGACGTTGTCGAGGCCGGAATCTACAAAGTGGAACGGATTCTCGTCGGTTGCAATGTGCTCGGTCAGGTTCTGCTGGGTCATTCCTTGCGATTCCATCGGGTTACGACCTCTATTCTTGACATAATATCAAGTTTCGAGGACTGGGTGACACCCGAAGAATTTGGTCTTGGCAATGAAGGCGGTCGCGCGGGGCGCGATGCGTCTAATCCTCGGCTAACTGTGTCAGTCCGTATTCGAGAAACAGTTTTTCAAGCTGCACGAGGTCAATCAGTTCCACCCCAGCCTTTTCCGCGAACTCTCGTGCCTGTGCCGTATAGCTTGACGTTGTGATGAATACTCCCTTCACAGCCCGGTCTGCCGTGACTGCCCCATAGAAGTCCCTCACTGTGGGCGCACCCACGAGATTTTCGGGTGCGAATCGCTTGCACTGAAACAGATACCGCCCTCCAACAATCGGCTTGTCCAGCATTGCGATTATGTCGATCCCTCCATCTCCCGTTGTCCTTGTCATCTCCGCTTGAAATCCCATTCGAGTAAGCAGACCTGAAATCAAGCTCTCAAATTCCACCCCTGATAAATCTCTGATACTTGCAGCTCCTTCGTGGGACGCATCTGACCGTACCGCGATTCCGAATGCTGCAAATGCTCGCGCAACGTCCTCTTCGCTAATGGCTGCTTTGTTTATTGCCTTCGCCAGCCGACGCAAGGTAGACGCAATATGACCTGGCCGACCATCGGACGCTCTTGCTATTAACTCAGCGGCCCCAGGCTCAAGTGAGATTCCAGCAGATTTTCCGATGCTCACAGCGAGAGCCTGTAGTTCGTTCTTGGAATACGGTTGGAGGGTCAAGACCAAAGAGAACTCGTTGAACAAATCCGCTGGACAGTCAGACTTTCTTGGGCATGTTGCAATCAGGGTGAAGGGGTGAATTTCCATTACATGAGCTCTAGCCGCTGGCCCCTGCCCGATAGTGATTGTCAGCTTCGCGTCGCGCAATGCACCGCGCAGTTTTTCCAAGATAGGCTTCCGTAAAAATTGGATATTGGAGAGCAAGACAACTTGTCCCTCGAGGAGATTTGTCACAAGGGCCGTGAGGTCGCCTTGTACCGCGATACTCGCCGCAGTCGTTTGCTGAAATCTAACCTTGCGCTCGTTTGCGACGGTGATTGCGATGGTCGTTTTTCCCATCCCAGCATTGCCGATGAGCAGGATGTGCGCTGGCGTTGCTCCGGATGATGCAAATAGCTTTGTGAAGGCTTTAAGTCTGGCTACTGCGTCCTCTTGACCGATTATTTCTGCGTAATGAAGGCTTGAGTCTGCCACTTCGTTCCTTCCAGTTCCTTCGATTAGGCACTCACGACAGTCAGTCTATACCGTTCCGTTTCTGTTTCCTCATGGTGCGGTGAAGACTTTTATGAATTGTGCGTCCAGTGTTTTGCATCTGGCGATCTCGACGTAATTGGCAGAGAATTGGGAAATGAGTGAGCTACAGGGATCTCCTGAATTTCAAGCCCTTCCCAAGGCTGAACAGGATCGCTACCGGAAGGTTGCTCGGAAAATTGTCGAGCTTGTTCAGAGCTATGCGATCCCTGTCGCCATAGCGCCGCCCCTTTCAATCGGAGGGAAGGTCAATACCGCAACGGGATGTGTGCTTCAACTTGGCCCACGCTGGTTTGCCATCACAGCCAATCATGTTCTTCGTGAGTATGAGGAGCGGAAACGACTTGAAATTGTAAATTGGCAGTTCGGGCATCTCCCTCCCATTAACCCACTTGAACGCGTCGTGTGGAGGAATGCTGAGAGGGACATTGTCTTTTTGGAGTTGTCGCATCAGGAGGTAGTTTCTGCTTGCGACGCTATCTCACTCGTCTTTTCAGCAACTGTTGGTTGGCCACCTCTGAACCCTACTGTTGGCCAAGTAGTACTTGTTGCAGGGTTTCCCAGACTTCTGCGGGAACTCGGCCCTGCGAACATTGAGGCAGGTCCGTATTCTGCGATGTTTCGTGTAGCGAGCGTCGGCGAAGGCTATTTCTGTTGTCAGATCGAGCAGAAGGATCTGATTAGCTTTGGTGGAGAGTCGCTGCCACCGCCGGGTGCCGATGTTGGAGGGTTGAGTGGTGGGCCGGTTGCTCTTATGACTGACCTTGCCTACCCATTGGTGGGTATCGTTACGGAGCACTCTCAGGAATACGACATACTCCGAATCGCAACCTTTGAGGGCGTGAACGAAGAGGATTTTCGAAGGTCTTCCCCTCCTGCAGACTGCTGCGGATAGCGGTCATGCGATTTTGGATGGCTCAAGGGCCGACGTTGAAGGTTAAGGCGGATTTGGAGGCGTCGACGGTGACGTGGTCGCCGTGGCGGACGGAGCCGTCGAGGATTTTGACGGCGAGGGGGTCCTGGACGAGGCGCTGGATGGCGCGCTTGAGGGGGCGCGCTCCGTAGGCGCGGTCGTAGCCGGATTTGAAGATGAACCGGCGCGCGGCGGGGGTAAGGGTGAGGGTGATCTTGCGGTCGGCGAGCATGGTGGTGAGCTCGGCGAGGCGGAGGTCGATGATGCGGGTGAGCTGCTCTTCGCCGAGGGGGTGGAAGACGACGACATCGTCGATGCGGTTGAGGAATTCAGGGCGGAAGTGCTCGCGCAGGATGGCGAGGACGCGCTCGGTGGCCTCCGCGAATCCTTCTTCGCCATTGGCCCAGGCGGTGGTGAGCTGCGTGGCGCCGAGGTTCGAGGTCATGATGAGGACGGTGTTTTTGAAGTCGACGGTGCGGCCCTTGGAGTCGGTGAGGCGGCCGTCGTCGAGGACTTGCAGGAGGACGTTGAAGACGTCGGCGTGGGCCTTCTCGATCTCGTCGAAGAGGATGACGGCGTAGGGGCGGCGGCGGACGGCCTCGGTGAGCTGGCCGCCCTCGTCGTAGCCGACGTAGCCGGGAGGCGCTCCGATGAGGCGGGCGACGGCGTGCTTCTCCATGTACTCGGACATGTCGATGCGAACCAT
>JBEKCX010000473.1:0-4954 GCA_050014655.1 Occallatibacter sp.
GTGCCGATGACGTCGTCGGCCTCGAAGCCCTCGTAGCTGAGGATGGGGATGCGGAAGGCCTCCAGCGCGCGGCGGATGTAGGGGAGCTGCTGGATGAGGTCGGGGGGCGTCTCGGCGCGATTGGCCTTGTAGCCGGCGTAGTCCACCTCGTCGAAGTTCTGCGTCTTCGCGTTCCACCGGCGGAGGGGCTTCATCTCGCGGGCGCGCTCGTCGCGGAAGACGGGGCCGTGCAGGTCGTAGACGGCGGCCAGAAGCTGCGGGGCGAAGTCCTTGCGCAGCTTGTTGATCATGTTGACGAAGACGTAGGTGGCCGCAGTGGGGATGCCGGTGCGCGTGGTCATGGGGCGCTGGCGCTGCATGGCGTGATAGGCGCGGAAGATGAAGGCCATCGAATCGAGGAGATAGATGGGCGGCTTGGCGGCGGGGGTGGGGTCGGTTGGCATTGCAGGTTGAGGATACCAAGTTGCGCGGCGGCGGAGGTTTGTGGAGTATGATATATCCCTGAACTGGGATATACTATGACAAGAGAGTTTCTGGCTGACGATGAGAAGCCGCTGATCTGGGTCGGTTCATCGAGGAAAGACCTGATGGCGTTTCCGGAGGAGGCCCGGAAGCATCTCGGGGCGGCGCTTGGGACGGCGCAGTTTGGAGGCAAGCATCCGGATGCGAAGCCGTGGAAGGGCGAAGGGCCGGGCGTGATGGAGGTGGTCGAGGACCATCGCGGCGATACCTTTCGAGCGGTGTACACGGTGCGGTTTGCCGAGGCGGTGTATGTGCTGCACACATTCCAGAAGAAGTCCAAGAGCGGGATCAAGACCCCGAAGGCGGACCAGGACTTGATCGCGAGCCGTCTGAAGGATGCCGAGCGAATCCACCGGGAGAGATTTGGAGGGAGAAATGGCTAAAGCGACCAAAGAAGTAGTTTTCGAGGTGGGTTCGGGCAATGTATTTGCGGACCTTGGGCTGCCGAATGCCGAGGAACTGGGGACGAAGCTGCGGCTGTGTGTCGTCATCAACAAGATTCTGGAGAAGCGGAAGATGACGCAGGCGGAGGCGGCGCGGCTGCTGGGCGTGAATCAGCCGAAGGTCTCGGCGCTGAAGGGGTACAAGCTGGAAGGGTTCTCGGTGGAGCGGCTGATGCACTTCGCTACGGCGCTGCAACATGATGTGGTGATCGAGATACGTCCGCGCGCGGCATCGAAGGGCGCGGCGCGAGTGATGGTGGTTGGAGCGGCGTAGAGCGGCGCGAAGAGTGGAGGAGCGGGAGCGGTCGCCCACCCCAGTGATCCAAGTCCGCTCGCCGGGGATCCCGGTCGCGCCTTCGCGCGATGCACCCATCTCAGAATCGAGAGTTGGGGCACCCGGCAACGTGATACATCACCGGTCATCTTGGCGCAAATTCATCTTGACGCTGAAGCAATCCAACTGTACACTGTATTCGCACAGTGCACAGATGACAAAATCGCGACCCATAATTCGCATCGATTTAGCTTCAACCGTTCCAGTCTATCGCCAGATTGTAGATTCACTTCGTATGCATCTGGTCGAGGGCGATCTCGTGCCGGGCGACGTTCTTCCATCTGTTCGTCGTATGGCGATGGAGCTTGGCATCACCTTCAATACTGTGGCCCAAGCCTACCGCCAGCTTGCCGAAGAAGGATGGCTGAACTTGAAGCACGGACGCAACGCGATTGTCATCGACCGCAGCGTTCCCGCCAGCGCAAGTCGCAGCAAGATCGCGGGATTCCGTCTGCGTATCCACGAAATGACTGCCCAGATGCGGGCCGGGGGCTGGTCTCCCACAGATATTGCTGCTGAATTGCGCACAATTGCGGAAAGGCTGGAAACATGACGATTCTCCGACTCACTTTGATGGCACCGATCTCATTCACATTGGTAATCCTCCATGCGTTGCCGTACATTCCTCGGCCTTATCGCCTTTTCGGAGTAGTTGTTCCACGCGAGATCCGTTACGGGAGCGAAGGCCGGAAGATGTTGCGGCGCTACGGATTTCAATTGCTACCGTGGACCGTTGCGACCCTTCTTGCAGCACTATGTCTTCCTTTTACATGGGCCGCGATGTGGCTAGCTTTCGTGACGTTCATTCCGTTAATCGCTGCAGCGCAGGCCTTCTCTCGTGGACGCGCGAGCGCTCTACATTTTGCTCTGCCTGCGCCTTCGACCCGCGAAGTGCAGTTGACGGAGAAGGTCGATCAACTGCTGCTTCCAGTCTCCTTATTTCTTGTTCCACTTGCCATGCTGGCCGGAGCAGCGCTCTACGTTCACTTGCACTGGAATGAGATTCCGGCTCGGTTTCCCGTCCATTGGGGCATCGATGGAACTGCAAACGGCTGGTCAACGCGGAGCCTTCCAGGTGTCTATAGGCCGCTGATTATCGGCTCCATGGGTGTCCTGTTTCTCATGGCTATTTCTGCCATATCGTCGTGGGGATCGCGCAAAAATGCGTTCTCCGCTGCCTCCAAGATCACAGTGATTGCGGTCTCGTTCGTAATTGCTGCGACTTTTTCGTGGGTTGGTCTTTTACCGTTTCACGCCCACTCTATGCGGGGCGTACTGTGCCTGGACGTTGCATCCTTCGGTTTTCTTGCTGCCATGGTTTGCCCGTCCCTTCTGCGTCATGCTGAATCTGGCACAGATACTGGAGAGATCACGCCCGATGCTTGCTGGCATGGAGATCAGTTCTACTACAACCCGAACGACCCAGCGCTGTTTGTCGAGAAGCGTATTGGCATTGGAGTAACAATCAACTTTGGCAATCCTCGCTCGTGGATCGTGCTTGCTTTGACGCTCCTGTTTATCGCTCTGGTGTTTTTGGTATCCCGGTTCACGCACGCATAAAAAATTCACTATGACATACGACCATGCGGGATGCTCAGCAGTGCGAGTAGCTTTATCCCAAGACTTTCTCACATCCTAAGGAGGTTTCGATGAGATTCATCAGCAGATTGCTTATGCTCATTGCGCTTAGCGCTGTTATCGTCGCACCGCGGTGTGTAGCACAATCGCAACTGGCAGGTGACTGGCAGGGAACGCTAAAAATAGGTGGTAGCAGCCTACGGCTCGTGTTTCACATCACCGGCTCACAAGATAAGCTCACCGCAACGATTGATAGTCTCGATCAGGGCGCGAAGGGTATACCGACAACGTCGGTCACCGTTAGCGGTGATCTGCTCACGATTTCCGCAACGTCGATTGGCGGTGAGTTCAAAGGAAAGGTCAGCACCGATGGGAACACGATTGACGGTACGTGGACTCAAGGTGGATCGATTCCACTTGTATTGGGCCGGATAAGAGGCCAAGCGAGTTTGGCACCGGCGCGCCGCCCGCAAAATCCAATCAAGCCCTATCCGTACCGCGAAGAGAACGTGTCCTACATCAATGCGACCTCCGGCAATAGGATAGCTGGTACATTGACCCTGCCGCCTGGCAAGGGGCGGTTCCCGGCGGTCCTCTTGATCGTTGGCTCCGGCCCTCACGATCGCGACGAAAGCGTGATGGGTCACAAGCCGTTCCTGGTTCTCGCCGACTATTTAACCCGAAAAGGAGTTGTTGTCCTTCGGTCGGATAAACGCGGTGTAGGTGGCTCGGCTGGAGACCTCGCCTCAGCGACGACAGCCGACTTTGCCACTGACGCGGAGGCGGGTGTTGCCTTTCTTAAGGCCCGTTCCGAGGTCAATCCGCGCAAAATCGGACTCATCGGGCACAGCGAAGGGGGAGTGGTTGCGCCGATGGTGGCGGCGCGTGATCACGCTGTCGCATTCATTGTTATGATGGCTGGCCCAGGTGTTCCAGGAGATCAGATCACGGTGAATCAGACACTTCTCCTGTCGAAGGCGGCTGGGCTTTCAGAGGAAGTGGCGGAAAAGAATGCTGAATTGGAGCGTAGTTTGTTGGCTCTGGTAGTCACAGAAAAAGACAATGCTGTGCTCGAAAACGACCTTCGTCAAAAACTCGCGGGAACTGGGCCGCCGGCCCAGATCAATGCCCAGATAAAGGCCCTTACGTCCCCTTGGTATCGCTACTTTCTAACGTATGACCCGGCGATTGCTTTGCGTAAGGTGACGTGCCCTGTGCTTGCTATTAACGGCGGGAAAGACCTCCAAGTGCCGCCGACGTTGAATCTGCCCGCTATCCGCAAGGCTCTGAAGGAGGGTGGGAACAAGAACTTTGAGGTTGACGAACTGCCTGGATTGAATCATCTCTTCCAGACTGCGAACACTGGTTCGCCTGACGAGTACGCAGGTATCGAAGAGACAATCTCTCCGGTCGCCCTCGACAAGATCGCCAGTTGGATTCACAAACGATAAGGAGCTGGCTCGTAGGAATCAGCGAGAGCGGTCGCGCTTTGCGCGATGCCCACTCATCGCATGAAACAAAAGCACGATGAATGGGGCACCCAGTGTGGTGGCTGTACTTCATTGCAGGATGGCGGTGTTGGGGAGGTGCTGGGCGATGCGGGACTGCCACTCGGCGGGGCCGGTGGTGTGGACGCTGGAGCCGAGCGAGTCGACGGCGACGGTGACGGGCATGTCGACGACATCGAATTCGTAGATGGCCTCCATGCCGAGGTCGGCGAAGGCGAGGACGCGGGCGGAGTGGATGGCCTTGGAGATGAGGTAGGCCGCGCCGCCGACGGCGATGAGGTAGACGGAGTGGAACTCGCGGATGGCGGCGATGGCTTCCGGCCCGCGCTCGGCTTTGCCGATCATGCCGAGCAGGCCGGTTTGGGCGAGGACCTGGCGGGTGAACTTGTCCATGCGGGTGGCGGTGGTGGGGCCGGCGGGGCCGACTGCCTCGTCGCCGACCGCCTGGACCGGGCCAACGTAGTAGAGGAAGCGGCCGCGCAGGTCGACGGGGAGGGTTTCGCCGCGGTTGAGCATGTCGGTGAGGCGCTTGTGCGCGGCGTCGCGGCCGGTGAGCAGCGAGCCGGTGA
>JBEKCX010000474.1:0-3297 GCA_050014655.1 Occallatibacter sp.
CCCATGCCCGACACAAAAATGCCCGACACTGCAACCCGCGACACTGTCATCCTCGGCTCCGGCTGCGCCGGCCTCACCGCCGCCATCTACGCCGCACGCGCCAACCTCAAGCCGCTCGTCCTGGAGGGCCACGAGCCCGGCGGTCAGCTCTCCATCACCACCCTGGTCGAAAACTTTCCCGGCTGGCCCGAGGGCGTGCAGGGCCCCGAGCTGATCGAGAACATGAAGCAGCAGGCCGTCCGCTTCGGCGCGGAACTCAAGATGGCCCAGCTCGTCTCCGCCGACCTTTCGAAGCACCCCTACGTCCTCGACCTCGGCCCCGGCAAGGAGCCCATCCACACCCGCACGCTCATCATCGCCTCCGGCGCCAGCGCCCGTTGGCTCGGCCTGTCATCCGAGCAGGCGCTCATCGGCCACGGCGTCAGCTCCTGCGCCACATGCGACGGATTCTTCGCCTCAGGCAAGGAGATCGCGGTCATCGGCGGCGGCGACTCCGCCATGGAGGAGGCGCTCTTCCTCACCCGCTTCGCCACCAAAGTCACGCTCATCAACCGCACCGACCGCTTCCGCGCCAGCCGCATCATGATGGAGCGCGCCGTCGCCCACCCCAGCATTCAGCTCCTCCCCAGCACGGTCGTCGAAGAGGTGCTCGGCGTCGAAGAGAAGGAGGTGCGCGGCCTCCGCCTGCGCAACGTCAAGACCGGCGAGCGCACGGAGCTCCCCGTCTCCTTCCTCTTCCTCGGCATCGGCCACATCCCCAACGCCAAGATGTTTCACGGCCAGCTCGACCTCGACGCCGACGGCTACATCCTCACCCATGCCAACGTCTTTGCCACGCACAACGGCGCGCCCGTCCCCGGCGTCTTCGCCTGCGGAGACATCCAGGACCGCCGCTACCGCCAGGCCATCACCGCCGCCGGCACAGGCTGCATGGCCGCCCTCGAAGCCGAAAAATTCCTCGAAGACCACGGCAGATAGACTTTCTGGACAGGGTTGAAAGGGGTATGTTTACACAATGGAGAACTCTCTTAAACCACAACCGCTGATGGCTGAGGTCCTGCCGGGATTCACGGTCCTTTTCATTCTGGCGTATGCCTATTGTGTAGCAAATCCGGGAACATTCAGCCTAGCTGCGAACAGCAGAAATGTTGCTACGATAGTTGGTGGTGGAATAATTGTGCTTTTCGTATCTTGGATTATTGGAACATTTCTTGATACGCTCCGCGATCTCGTTGAGAGCTTGGTCGACCTGAAGTTTCCCGTGAATTGGTCATATCTTTTCTCGGAATCAACAGAAAGTGTCAAGAAGCTTGAGGACTCTTGGCTTGCTTATTATTTTTTAACAGGCAATATGGCGATTGGCTTGATAGTGACAGCAATACTTGCCGGACTATTCCGCGAAATACATATCTCGGTCTTGTGGTTATGCATAATATGTCTTGTCGCGCTTGTCTATCTATACAACTTTTTCACCTTGAGAGAGGAGATCAGGGAGCTAATTGGATATGACCAAGGTCTTCCGCATGAATCCACATATACGCGTATCGCAAAATCAACAGCACCTCACTCAGCAAAGTATGAGGGAACAGACCCTGGAGTTGGTGTTGTAGCAATCAGGGATATCCCTAAAGGGACACTTATCTTTGCTCCAGATGATGACAAAACAATACGCATTAGTAGTATCAAGGTTGCTGCTCTGACACCGGAGTTACGAAAACTCTATGATGACTTCTGTCCACTCGAAAGTGACTATTACACATGTCCGATGAATTTTAATAAGTTGACGGTGGCTTGGTATCTGAATGACTCGGAAACTCCCAATTGCGAGGTCGATGGAAATCTAAAAATTCGAGCGTTACGCGACATCAAGGCTGGCGACGAACTATTCTCTCGTTATAGTGACTACTGCGAATAGGCACAATAGTGATTGGTATATATAGATCGCGACCAAATAAAATGAGTTGCATTTCATAATTCGAGGCTCTCAGTCGAATGACGTACTTGTGATCGCACACCTCGCAATCCGCGATAGCTCCGAAGGCTGCACCCTCCCTGTCCGCGTCCATCCAGGAGCGCGGCGCAACGCCATCGCCGGCGTCCACGACGGCGCGCTCAAGGTCTCCCTCACCACGCCGCCCACCGATGGCCGTGCCAATCAAGCTCTCGTCGCCTTCCTCGCCGCCGAGCTGCACATCCCGCGCGCCCGCGTCACTCTGCTCACCGGGGCCGCCAGCCGCAGCAAGTCCCTCCGAATCGCCGGCCTCAGCGCCGCCCAACTCCGCACCGCCCTCGACCCACACACCGCGCAATAGAGCATTTCGGAATTGCTATAGACCAAAATGAATTGTCATTCTGAGCGAAGCGAAGAATCCCCGTATTTCTCTCGCGCTGCCACGGTCTACACGATAGCCCAAAATGCACGAATCTCCGCCGCAGTCATCACAAAATCTTTGCCCGCCGAACGCAAAGATGCCCACGCCTCGCAATCGAGACCTGGGCACTCCTGTGAATCAAATCTGAATCTCCAACCCGCCGATTACTCCTCGGCCTTCGTTTCATCCTTTGTCGCGGGAGCCTCGCCAGCCTCCGCCGGAGGGTTCTGCTCTTCCATCTGCTTGGCGATCTCCTCGCGCTTCTTGGCTCGCGCCGCCTCGCGCTTCTGGCGCTTCTCGTCCAGCTCATGCTCTGCGCCGATCAGTTCGATATATGCCATCTCGGCCGCATCGCCCTGGCGCACGCGGCTGCGCGTGATCCGCGTGTAGCCGCCGTTGCGGTCGCCGTAGCGCACAGCCACCACGTTGAACAGCCGGTCCACACTCTCCGGCGTCATCAGGTAGCTCAGCGCCTGCCGCCGCGCATGCACCGTGCCCCGCTTGCCCAGCGTGATCATCTTCTCCACCAGCGGCTGTGCGGCCTTGCATTTGGTGATCGTGGTCTCGATGCGGTCCATCAGCAGGATCGACGTGACGAGGTTGCGCAGAAGCGCGCGGCGGTGGCTGGGGTTGCGGCCTAACTTGTATCCTGCATTGCGGTGTCGCATGGTGGAGTCTCCTTCGACCCGGCTTCTGCCGTCGGTCGGTACTGCGGTGGATCACGTTCCCTGAATCGGTCGTGCATGTGCCGGGCAGCCTCACGGAATCCATGAGGCAGCTTCAGGAGTCGCTTCTGGCAACGCGCAACCGGACGCGTTTCATCGTTCGATGAAACTAAAGTAACCCATCTCTTTTCATAGGATTGGCATTGCCGACGATGAAAAGCAGAGGAACCATCCGGCCGCGTCAGGCCAAGCGTTGCGCC
>JBEKCX010000475.1:0-4093 GCA_050014655.1 Occallatibacter sp.
GGATTGATACATCGAGTAACGGTGAAATCATCAATCAAATCATTCGATTTTCTCTTTAATACGCCTTTCGCCTTTATCGGTCCCATCGGTGACAATCGGTGTTAAGCCTTTTTCCGATGGCCCCACACACCAAGGAGCAACAATGTCCAAGCAAATGACCATGGGAGTCCTCGTAGGCAACCGCGGATTCTTTCCCTCGCACCTCGCCACATCGGGCCGTGTCGAAATCATCGCCGCTCTCGAAGCCACCGGAATCAAGCCCATCGTGCTCACACCCGAGGTCACCGCCCACGGCGCGGTCGAGACCTACGAAGACGCGAAGAAATGTGCCGCCCTCTTCAAGTCCCACGCCGCCGACATCGACGGCCTCATCATCACCCTTCCCAACTTCGGCGAGGAGCGCGGCCTGGCCGACGCCATTCGTCTCGCCGATCTGCGCGTCCCCGTACTCATTCAGGCCACGCCCGACGCGCCCGCCAAAATGTCCATCGCCCATCGCCGCGACAGCTTCTGCGGCAAGATGTCCATCTGCAACAACCTCACCCAGTACGGCATCCCCTACTCGCTCACCACGCTGCACACCGAGGCCCCCGATTCGCCCGAGTTCGCCTCCGACCTCGCCTGGTTCGCCGCCGTCTGCCGCGTCGTTCGCGGCCTGCGCAACCTCCGCATCGGCGCCATCGGCGCGCGCCCCACCGCATTCAACACCGTCCGCTACTCGGAGAAGTTGCTGGAACGCAGCGGCATCACCGTCGAAACCCTCGACCTCAGCGAAGTCATGGGCCGCATCGCTCGCATGAAGGACAGCGACGACGCGGCGCAAGCCAAGCTCGGCGCCATCAAAAAATACATCCCCGTCGGCGACACGCCAGAAGCCGCCCTGCTCAAGATGGCCAAGCTCGGCGCGGTCATCGACGCCTGGAAAGCGGCCTCCGAACTGACCGTCACCTCCGTCCAGTGTTGGACCAGCATCGAGGAGTTCCTCGGCATCGTTCCCTGCACCGTCATGTCCATGATGAGCGAGGACCTCCTCGCCTCCGCCTGCGAGGTCGACACCCTCGGCACGCTCTCCATGCACGCCCTCGCGCTCGCCAGCCAGACGCCCTCCGCCCTGCTCGACTGGAACAACAACTACGGCGCGGACCCCGACAAGGCCGTCTGCTTCCACTGTTCCAACCTTCCCAAGCATTTTTTCAACGCGGGCGTAAAGATGGACTACCAGCTCATCATCGCCGGCACGGTCGGCAAGCAGAACACCCACGGCACGCTCGACGGCCGCGTCAAGGTCGGCCCCATGAGCTTCGCCCGCTTCTCCACCGACGACTTCGCCGGCCAGATCAAGGGCTACGTCGGCCAGGGAGCATTCACCGACGATCCGCTCACCACCTTCGGCGGCGCGGGCGTCGTCCACATCCCCAACATGCAGGCGCTGCTGCGCTACATCTGCGAGAACGGCTTCGAGCACCACGTCGCCGCCAGCTTCTCCACCTCCGCCGCCGCCATCCACGAGGCCGCCACCCGCTACCTCAACTGGCCTACCCATTGGCATAAATAGCGCCAGCAGGAAGGCAAGCTAGCGAAAACCGAGAATTCACCGTCTCACGGCATTCGGGTGTGAAAACCGCAAGATGTTGCGTCCAAATCGGAAACGGACGCAACTAATGCACGTTATCCACATTTGCAATCTCAAAATTATGATATGTTACATATATCCTCTTCAATGAGCTTTGCGGCTCGGGGGTAGAGGAGCACCGCTTGATAAGGTCAAGGAGATTCATTCGAGTCTCTGCGCCGCCTCCCATTGAGGTCAGGATCAGGCTGATCCAGTCCACAATGTACGGCGTCGCGTTGAACAATGCGGTCCTGCAATTACCAGTGCGGATGCAGGCGTTGACATGAGGCCGCCACGAGCCTGCATCCGCTCTCGAAAGTCTCTTCCATTTCATCGAGGAAGCGCCGATGGAAGAATCCCGAATAAAAAAATATCCTCACTTTGATGCCCCGCTCACAAAGGCCGAGGCCAAGGCATTAGTTGCAGACCCTAAGAAGGTTAGTCACCATCCGTTTTACCCGTTTCTCCTCTGGGTTCAAAGATGGTCTAGATTTGCGAAAAAGGGTGAACAACCAACCGAGAAAAAACGCAAGATTCGGTGTGCAGCACGGCGGGATTCATATATTTTTTCCCACTATCGGAAGATGCTTTATCACAAATATGAGAGTGAGCTACATAATCTCGCGCTACAAGATTGCGTCTTAGCATATAGGCACATCTTAGTTCCCGGAAGAAAGAGCGGAAAATGCAATATTCATTTCGCGGCTGAGGCATTCCAGTTGATCCGAAAGCTTGGCGACTGCTGGGTCATCGCTCTCGATATAGAAGAGTTTTTCGAGAACCTCGAACATGAACAGATCAAGCGAAATTGGTCTCGACTCCTTGGCAAGAGAGATTATGACACAAAACATCCTTTACCTATGGACCACTTCGCAGTATTTAGAGCGGTGACACACTATTCATGGATCGAAAGGGATGCCGCATACAAAACGCTTGGACTAATTGGAGAAGCTCTTGATGCAAATGGTCGAAAGCGTATCAAATACTTAGTTAGTAAGAAAGATTTCCCAATTCAAATCTGTAAGCCACATGATTTTCACGAGAAGTTAGACGGGATGATTAAGTCGAATTGTAATACGTGGGGAGTTCCGCAAGGATCACCAATTTCAGACGTACTCGCCAATCTTTACATGATAGACTTTGATGCGAAGTTGAACGCGCAAGTGAGTTCGTATAGCGGCAAATACTTTCGATATTCAGACGATATATTGATTGTTATCCCCGGTTCTGATACGCGATGGAACCAGATACTTGAATTTGTAAACGAGTCCCTTAAGAGCACCGCTCCCAGACTTAAGATCAAAGACAAAAAGACTCAAGTTTACTCATACAAGAAGATTTCCGATGGAGCAGACCAAATCGCTACGAACATAGGGCCGACAGAAGGAGCAGACGGATTGGAGTACCTCGGTTTCCGTTATGATGGTAAAAGAATATTCCTTCGCAATAGTACGTTCTCTGGATTCCGGAGGAGAATAGCTAAAGTCTCAGAACGAATGGCTAAGAATCATGTGTTATTCAATCCGAATCTAAGTTTGAAGGAGCTTATTGATTCATTTAACTACAATGTGCTGTTTAAGAAGTTCGGCAGGGTCGGAGAATTCGAATTCGCAGGCAGTGAATACACAAAATGGACATTTTGGACTTATATACAGCGTTCCATTCGAATTCTGGGGACAATGAGCTCACCAATATTGCGACAAATCAACGATTACAAGTCCTTCGCAAGAAAGCGTGTTAGGAACGCAATCGAAAAAGATTACTACCGTTTGAGGCATCAATGAATCAACTGTTTTTGGTCCCAAATTGCAAATCCCACGCACGCCATCCCCCGCAGTTGTCCATCCTCCCCATCGCCGAGTAGACTGGTTGACCGACACCGCCTCAACCAATCTACAAAGGTGAACCCATGAACCTCCGGCCCATCCCGCTCCTCTGCGCATCCCTCCTGCTCGCCACCGCCTCGCTCGCCCAAACCCCGCCTCCGCCCGCACCAACCGCCGCGCCTGCCGCCGCACCCGGCGCGCAGGCCGAGCCGCCGCGCCGCGTCCCGGAAGGCCCGTATGTTCAACCCGCTCCGGTTGCGCCCGGCGACCTCACCACCTGGCCGCGCGGCGTCTCGCCCGCCGAGGTCGGCAAGGCGCTGGCCGAGCACTTCGTCACCGGGCCGCAAGGCGCGCGGTTCTCCGGCTACCCGTATGTATGCACCTTCTACGGCGCGATGAACTTCGCTGCCCTCACCCATGACGACTCGTTGCGCGACCGCCTGATCGCCATGTTCGACCCAATGCTGCCGGGCGGCACGGGCCGCACGCCGCAGCGCCACCACGTGGACGACTCCATCTTCGGCGTGATGCCGCTCGAGATCGCCATCCAGACCAAGGGACTGCCGACCTACGATCCGAAGTACCTGCAGCTCGGCCTCTCCTGGGCCGACCGCCAGTGGGCGCCGCCGACGCCCGACGTCACCTACCCCGAAGC
>JBEKCX010000476.1:0-4848 GCA_050014655.1 Occallatibacter sp.
CGAGGGGGTGCGATGAAGGCTGCGGCGCTGTTGGCGATCCTGCTGTGGCAGGCTGGGGCCGCGAACGGGCCGCCGGTGGCGCAGCCGGGAACGATGCAGTATGAGCGCACCGTCCGCGTGGCTGGAGCCGAGAGACAATGGGGCGCGGGACAGGCCTGTGCGGTGCTGGATGCGCCGATCTTTCCCCATGCCGCGCCATCGCTGACCGACCTGCGGATCTTTCCGGCGCGGGAGGCGTCGGCGGGCGGGACGGGGCATGAGGTCCCCTACGCGATTACGCTCAGCGAGGCGGTGAGCGAAGAGACCGAGACGGCGCGGCTGCTGAATCTCGGGGCGGAAACGGGTGGGGGCGCGAACGGCGCGCAGATCGCCTTCGATCTGGAGATGCCTGCGCGGGCCTATACGGATGTGATACTGAATCTCGATCCGGCAGTGCATGATTTCGTCGCCACTGCCGCGGTTACGGGAGCGAATGAGCTGGGCGGAAGGCCGACAGCACTGGGGACGTTCACGCTCTTCGATCTGGCGTCGCAGCGGCTCTCACGCGATACTACGATTCCGCTGCAGGAGTCGACGTTCAAGTTCCTTCATGTGGAGCTGAGCGTCTCGCCCGCGCCCGGTTCTGCGGCTGCGCGGTTTGTACCGGCGATGGTGCTGGGGGCGACGGTGCCACCCAGCCGCGAGGCGCAGACGATCTACTCGACGGTGGCGGAGACCGCGTCGATTGCGACGAAGGGACGCGAATCGGTGGCAACATTTGCGGTTCCGGCGCGGGTACCGGTGGAGCGAGTTTCATTTGCGGTTGCGCCGGGATTCACCGGGAACTTCAGCCGCGAGGTGAAGGTAAGCGCGCTGGCGGAGCCGGATAAGTCTGACGACGATGGGCGCACGCCGCTGCCGGAGATGGTGACGGGAGGCATTCTGCGCGTTCGCGCGAATGAGGCAGGGCGCGTGATTCGCACGGAGCAGCTCGGCGTCCCCGCGATTCTGGGGGCGAACCTTCAACGCGCGGCGAAGGTCGAGGTGGCCATCGAGAACGGCGACGATCAGCCGCTGCCGATTGCCTCGGTGCGGCTGGAGATGCGCCAGCGGAAGATCTGCTTTGAGGCTCCGGATACTTCATCCGCCAACTTTGGCAGAACTCGTGGCGCGGACGCGGGCAGCGGCCTGGCTCTGTTTTACGGCGATTCCAGGCTGGCTGCGCCGCAGTACGATTACGACCGGCTCTTTGTTGCGTCGCGTACAGCACTGGCGGCGGGGCTTGGGCCGGAGCGGCTGAATCCGAACTACCGGGCCCCGGCTGCGCCGCTTCGTCCCTTCACCGAGCGGCATCCCGAGCTGCTGTGGATTGCGCTAATCGTGGCGATCTGTGCGCTGGGGGTGGTTGCGCTGAAGGCTGCGAAGTCGTCTGGCCTTGGATGAGGGTGATGTCTGTTAACTGAGTCGATTCCCGGGGCAGCAAGAGGAAAAGGTTCCTCCTAAACAACCGTACACTCGGCTCTCAGCCTGTAGTCATTGGGTATGCGTAAGCTGCGGAGATTGGGATGAAGGCTTTGATCCTGGGGATTTGTTTTGCGTTTGGGGTTGGTGGGTTGAGCGCGCAGACGGCTGTGTGGCAGCCATCGCCGGGACATAGGCAGGTACTGATTTGGCCGGGTGCGGCGCCGGATGCGCGGCCGGTGGTGAAGCCGGAGAGCGTGGAGACGGACACGAACCCCAAGGAGTTCATTGGCGGAAGGTCTGTGACTGCGATCAACAACGTCTCGCGGCCTACGATGACGGTCTATTCGCCGAAGGGAAAGAATACGGGCGCGGCGGTGGTGGTGTTTCCGGGCGGAGGCTATGAGGAGCTGGCCATCGACCTGGAGGGCACGGAGGCCTGCGACTGGCTGACGGCCAAGGGAATTACGTGCGTGCTGCTGAAATATCGCGTTCCGGCTCCACACTTGACACAGTATTGGGGCGCGTATCCGGAATCGCCGATTGCGCTGGAGGACGCGCAGAGGACGGTGGGGCTGGTGCGCTTTCATGCGGCGGAGTGGCACGTCGATCCGCACAAGATCGGCGTGATGGGATTCTCGGCGGGCGGGCATCTGGTCGCCGCCACCAGCGTCCACTCCGAACGCATCTACGCGGCGGTCGATGCGGCGGACAAGGTGAGCTGCCGGCCGGATTTTGCCGTGGCGATCTATCCGGGGCATCTGTCGTTTGGGGACGAGAAACTTGAAAAGCCGAAGCTGAATCCAGACATTGCCAGCCACCTCACGCGCCAGACGCCGCCGACGTTCATCCTCCAAAACGAGGACGACCATGTGGACGTGATCAACCAGTCGCTGGTCTACTACATCGCGCTGAAGAACGCCGGGGTTCCGGTGGAGATGCATCTGTATGCGCAGGGCGGGCACGCCTTCGGGCTGCGGCGGACGAAGCTGCCGGTGACGCGATGGCCTGAGTTGGTGGAGACGTGGCTGGGGACGATTGAGATGACGGCGAAGAATGCCGAATGAGGCACCCGACCGGTGGTGAAAAGGTATAACTGTTATACTATCAATCCATGCGATTCCACTTCGATCCGGTGAAGAGCTTGCGGTTGCGGAAGAACCCGAAGCGCGGCATTGGGTTCGAAGAGGCGCTGGAGATTTTTGAGGGCCCTTACTATCAGGACCGCAGTTCCGACAACCCGGAGCAGTATCGTGCGATCAGTTGGGTGGGACGGCGGCTCTACACACTGATCTTCGAGGTGCGCGAGGACGATGAGGGGGAGTTCTATCACCTTGTAACGTTATGGAAGGCTACGCGGGAGGAGCGCAAATTATATGAAGAGCACTCGTAGGACAAAGAAGCCGGTTTCGGCGGAGGCGATTGCACGGATGGCGGACAAGGGCGAGGACATCTCGCGCTTTTTTACGAACGATGGGAAGATGATGCCGCCGTTGGTGCAACGCGTGAATGTGGACTTTGCGGCTTCCATGCTCGATGAGCTGGACCGCGAGGCGAAGGAGTTGAACATCAGCCGTCAGGCGGTGATCAAGACGCTGCTGCGGCGGGCGCTCAATGAGCAGTATGTGGCGGCGACGGCGAGGCCGGCGATGAAAGAGCGAGCAGTCACGTAAGGCTGACCCAGTACTTCACGCGGCGCGGGAGGCGCGTCCTATGCCAAAAGTATATTTCCAGGGTAGAGTTTTGCCAGCGACGGTTGAAATCTCCTTCTCTGATATCCCAGAAGGGAAATGGGAGTGGACTGAAGAGGGCCTCACTCTCGGATTCATAGTCCGTATTGTGAAATCTCAAATAGAAGTCGAGTGCACGCTGGATCGCTATCAAGATTTGTATTTGGCGGAGTTATACAGACGAGCATTTGATTTGGCCCGCGCCTGTGTGAATGTAGCAGCTTTTGGGACAGGATTTGGCATCGCTGTGTTCTTTGACAGCTTCATTGGACCAGATGGAACGACCTCTTCTCTTGTATTTCCCAATCCACACCTTGTTAGCGAATGCACGGCTTTCAAGATGAATCCAGTCACATTAGAGGAGAAAAAAGATCTCGAAACAATCTTGGCATTGGTAATGAAAGAACCGGCCCTATTTATGGCACTTAATGACCTTATTCAAGCAGTTTCTACGCCCCACATGACGCCGGCGAATTGTGGTCGTGTATTGGACGGCCTCAGAAAGCTAGTTGCGCCTGGCATGGAACCCAAACAGGGGTGGCCAATATTTCAAACATCCATCCAAGCTGACGAGCCTTACTTAGCTTTCATATCAAATCATTCCAAGAATCCGCGACATGGTGAACACACTCGCGTAGACGGCCCCACTACGATAGAAATCGCAAAGAGGACGTGGATCATAATGAACAGGTTCTTGGAGTTCAGGAAGCGAGGAAACCGCCCACTGCCTCTGGCCGAATTTCCCCTGCTTAAGGGTTGATTCCCGTGCTTCATTTATGAAAATTAGGAGGAATGCTTACCGCAGGGCGGCGTCGACTTCTTTATAGAAGGAGGGGGATTTGAGGATTTCGCGGGGTTTGCTGCCGTCGGCGGGGCCGACCAGGCCGTCGTGCTCCATCATGTCGATGAGGTGGGCGGCGCGGCCATACCCAATACGTAGCCGCCGCTGGAGGAGCGAGGTGCTGGCCTTGCCGAACTCGAAGACCAGGCGGACGGCGTCGTCGAAGAGGTCGTCGTCCTCCTGGCTGGATTCGCTGTTGGCGGCGGCGCTGGCTTCGTCTTCCTTGGGGCCTTCGAGGAAGCCGTGGACGTACTCCGCCTCGCCCTGCTCCTTCCAGAAGGCGGTGACGGCGCAAATCTCTTTTTCGGTTACAAATGGTGCGTGGACGCGCTGTACGCGGCTGGTGCCGGGGGGAAGGTAGAGCATGTCGCCCTTGCCGAGGAGGGATTCGGCGCCGTTGGAGTCGATGATGGTGCGCGAGTCGACCTTGGTGGCGAGCTGGAAGCTGATGCGGGTGGGGATGTTGGCCTTGATGAGGCCGGTGATGACATCGACCGAGGGACGTTGCGTTGCCAGCACGAGGTGGATGCCGACGGCGCGGGCCATCTGGGCGAGCCGCGTGATGGACTCCTCGACGTTGGCGCGGTCGAGCATCATCAGGTCGGCCAGCTCGTCGATGATGATGATGATGTAGGGCAACGGCTCCTGATCGGCGTCGTCGAAGAGGTAGTCGGAGTTGTGGTCGAAGAGCTTGTTGAACTGGTCGATGTTGCGAACGTGGTTGGCGGCGAGGAGCTTGAGGCGGCGCTCCATCTCGCGCACGGCGTTGCGCAGGGCGTTGGCGGCCAGCTTGATGTCGGTGATGATGGGGGTGAAGAGGTGGGGGATGCCCTCGTA
>JBEKCX010000477.1:0-3911 GCA_050014655.1 Occallatibacter sp.
AACCACGGATTTCACGGATTTCACGGATTCAGAATTCCCCATCCGCGCCGCCCTCGAAACGGAATTGGCACAGAAGCAAACGAAGGCAACGAAGAAGAATTCCTCCTTCGTTTCCTTCGTTCCCTTCTGTTCAAAAGAAATCCGCGTTATCCGTGCCATCCGTGGTAAAATCTTCGTAAAAATCGCAAAGAAAAAACAACATAAGCTCTTATCTTTGCGTTCCTTGCGTTCCTTTGCGGCAAAAAAATCAAGTTGGACTTGCATGAATCCTTAGTACTCTGGGGCGTAAATGCAGTGACGTATTTTTGCTGTCAAGCGGCTAGAGCGACGGGCGTTTGACGGGATATTTTTTGCATCAGTTCATGGAGGTCTGCGCGGGTGTATTTCCACTCGAACGGCTTTGCGATTTGTTCATAATAGGTTTGGAAAGCCAGGAGGCGGTCGGCCACTTGGGCCAAACTGGAGAAGTCATTGGGCGTGAGCACCTTTCTTTGGATCACGGAGAAATAGATTTCCACTTGGTTGAGCCAACTGGCATGAACGGGCAAATGGACCAGGATCAGATTGGCATAAGCATGCTGGAGTCGCCGCCGGGCGGCCTCGCCACGGTGGGAGGAACCGTTATCCACGATCCAAAACACCCTTCGCGCCTTCCGATACGGCTCCTGTTCCATGACCTGCTGGACCAACCGGTCAAAGGGTTCAATGCCGGTGGTGGTTTCGCAACGGCCAAACACTTTGGCGCGCCGCACGTCCCAAGCGGCCATATACGCCAGCGCGCCGCCACGCTCGTACTCGAACTCCACGCGCATGGCTTGGTGCGGTTGCGGCGGCAGCGTGGGGTGCAGGCGAAGGCGGGCTTGAATGCTGGTTTTTTCATCGGCCGAAACGATGTAATCATCGGCACCCAACCTCTGGTGATTCCAGAGTCCTTGGTAGAGGTCCAGCACGCGCTCCGCCTTGGCTTGAAAGTCCGGGTCGCGGGGAAAAATCCAACTGCGGTGCTGCCAGGGCCGGATGGCGTCCTCATCCAGCCAGCGCCAGAGGGTACGGCCGCTGATGCTGGCCACCAACCCCCGGCGGGCAACTTCCCGCACCAAGTCCCGACCGCTGTAGCGGGACAGAGGGAGGCCGTGTTGAAGGGGCAGTTCGCACGCCAGGGCTTTGACCTGCATCACCAGTTCAGGGGGGAAAAACGGGCGGACGCCCGGGACGGGGAAGATTTTCCAAACCGTCCAAGCGTTCCTCAAAGAAGCGCTTGCGCCACTTGCTGATAATCTGTCGGGGGAGCGAAACCCGACTGGCAATCTGGTCGTTGCGCAGGCCCTGCGCCGCAAGCAGGATCGCCTTGGCTCGCACGACCATATAATACGGTGACGTATATTTACGGGCAATATCTTCGAGGGCGTTGTGTTCGCGCCCCGTCAGAACGATGGGAAACGGGCTATGTCTTGGCATGGCGTATGTAATCAAACATACGTCAAGATTGCCGATTTCATCCAAAAACGCAACACAAATACGTCATATTCTTTATGCCACTGTGTACTTAGTGCAGATCGCAGCTCCGACCTGGCGACCAAGGGAAGCGGACCTCAGGGAATCGGCCCATGCATGGAATATGCCGAACTCGTCCCGCGTAGGGGTATGGAAGGTGTCGCCGAAGATCAATTCGACGATACGAGTGATTTGCTGTTGAAGCTTGGAACTGTCGGCATCCACGAAGAAGTCGGAACTGGGGAACGCTTCGCGAATGTTTTGTCCGATTTGTGTCCAACGACAATTAAAAATCACCACTGACGACAATTAAAATTCACCACTGAGCCGGTAATGATCAGGCGGCGGTTGGGATGGCCGGAGGCCATCCCCAAACCGCCGCAAATGATCACGAACAATCAATACCGAAAGCTCATGAGTGAATATCAGAAGGAACCGAACATTGTCGTCAGCGCGATGAAAGCGGACATGCATCCGCAAACCGCGCGAAAATACATCCAGGCGGCCCAACCGCCGGAGCAACTGCAACAGAAGCACGGCTGGCGCACGCGGCCCGATCCGCTGGCGGCCATTTGGGAACCCGCCCGGCAAATGCTCTCCTGGGCGCCCGAACTGGAAGCCAAAGAGTTGTTCGAGCATCTGCGGGGCATCCATCCTGACCTGGTCGCCGATTCGGCGTTGCGCTCGTTTCAGCGGCGGGTGCTGCAATGGCGTTTGCAGCATGGCCGGGAGAAGGAGGTGTTTTTCGAACAGGAGCATCTGCCCGGCAGGGTGATGCAGGTGGATTGGACCGACGCCAACGAGTTGGAGGTGACGGTGCGGGGAAGGCCGTTGGAGCATTTGTTGTGTCATGCGGTGCTGCCGTATTCCAATTGGTCGTGGGCCACGCGCTGTCAATCCGAGTCGCTGTTGAGTCTGCGCCACGGTTTGCAGGAGGCGTTGCATCAACTGGGCCGGGTGCCGGAGCGGCTGCAAATGGACAACAGCAGCGCCGCCACCCATCGGATCGGCACGGGCGGACGGGAGTTCAACGGGGATTTTCTGGCGCTGGTGGAGCACTACGGGCTGAAGCCGCAAACCATCGGCATCCGCAAGCCGCACGAGAACGGCGATGTGGAATCGCGCAACGGCCATCTGAAACGGCGGCTCAAGCAACATCTGCTCCTGCGCGGCTGCCGAGACTTTGAGGCGGCGGAAGCGTATGACCGGTTTCTGTGGACGGCGCTGCGCAAGGGCAATCAGAACTGTTCCGTCAAACTAAAGGTGGAGTGGGAGGCGCTGCGTCCGCTGCCTCTCACCCGCTTGAGCGAGTATGACGAACTGCGCTGCCGGGTCAGCCAGCACAGCACCATTCGTGTCAAGAAAGTGACGTATTCGGTGCCGGCGCGGCTGATCGGCCAGGAGGTCAACGTCGAGGTTTACGAGGGGCATTTGAAGATCTTTCACGGGCGGGAACTGCTGCTGGAGTTGGCGCGGGCCAGCGGGGATCGCGGCGTCAAGATCGACTATCGGCACTTGATCGGGCATCTGCTGCGCAAGCCCGGGGCGTTCACCCATTACGTGCATCGGGAGGAGTTTTTCCCCTATTCGTCGTTTCGTCTGGCCTATGACCGTCTGGTTAACGACCACGGTTTGCGGGCCGGTCAAATCGAATATCTGCACCTGCTCAAGCTGGCGTCCGAGTTGGGCGAGTCGGCTGTCAGCGCCCTGGTCGGCGAGTGGGCCGGACCGAATCGGACGGGCCGATGGCGCGCGGCGGATTTGCGCCGTTACTTGAACTTGGATGCCCGCGCCCGCTGGCCGGAGATGACGCTGGAGCCGGAACTGAGCGGTTACGACATGTTGCTGGAAAGGCCGGTTTCCCATGAATAACGACCCTCTGGCCTTGCTCCTAAAATCCTTTCGCCTGGGCACGATGGCGGCGATCTACGAAGAGACCCTGCAACAAGCCGAGCAACAAAACTGGGGCTATCGAAAGTTCCTGCTGCACCTGTGCGAGAGCGAAGCGCAGGACCGGCGGCAACGCAAATTGGAGCGGCTGCTCAAGCAATCGGGCCTGCCGCAAGGCAAAGACTTGGGGAGCCTGGAGGAAACCAAACTGCCCGCCAAAGTGCGCCGGATGCTGCCCAGCTTGCTGGACGGCGGCTTTGTCAAACGCGCCGAGAACGTCATCGCCATTGGTTTGCCCGGTCGCGGCAAAAGCCATTTTTTGGCCGCCTTGGGACGGGAGTTGATCCTGCGCCATCACTACGCCGTGCTCTTTGTGCCGACGTTCAAGCTGGTGCAACAATTATTGACAGCCAAGCGCGATCTGCGTCTGGAACAGCGCTTGCGCGAACTGGACCAGTTTGACGCGGTCATTCTGGACGATGTCGGCTACGTCAAGCAGGAGCGGGACGAAATGGAAGTCCTGTTCA
>JBEKCX010000478.1:0-2716 GCA_050014655.1 Occallatibacter sp.
GCGATTGAGCTGTTCGGCCAGACCGTGGATCTTCCGCTCGTAGTCGTCATCCAACCCCCGCAAGCGCAGGATGGCGCCGAGCGACTCCAGCAATTCAGCGGCCCGCTCATAGAGCGATTGAACCCAGTATTGCCGGGTCAGCACCTCAATCTGGCAGCGCAGATCACCCAGCCGTTCCGAAGCATCACCATCGCCCAAGGCTGATTGAGTTTGATATTCGCCAGCCTCAAATATCCGGTCCGGCAGGACCAACACAGAGTCGTCGGGGAATGCCAATTCAACCCCAGTCCGGTGTTCGGGCTGGTTGACATACAGATGGGAAACAGCTTCGGGATTGTTGAGTTGCTGCGCGATGAAATACCGCGCCGCATCGGGCATTTCGTGCGGGTTGTGCATCAGATGACAGGGCCGCCAGCGGCAAAGGGCCTCGAAATTATGGGTGAAGATGTCAGGTATCGTTTTGAATTTTAAGAGATTTATCATACGGGTTTGTCCCCTTGACAGCCGGATGGCGTGGCAGAGCGGCAGAGCCGCTACGCCCGCCGGCTGCGCCTTTGGCCTGTGAAAAACCCGGGGAAAAGTGGTTCTTCGATTAAATCCAGCTTGGATGGGGTGCAGTTAAACGGGCGGCTTTCCGACGAAACCGTCAAAGCAGCTCGCAAGTGAGATGGGGAGGAATTCGGCAACCCCGGTTTGCCAATAGCCGCAGCACTTGCAGTGTTTGCTGTGGAATTCCTGTCGTCCTATTTGCTTTGTTGAATTCTGCCGCGTGGGCCAGCATGAGCTGGAAATCCTGCGCGTTCAAGGAGGCCGGGCTGACGCCGCGATCGAGCAACTCAGACACGAGCGCGTTGCTGCCCTGAACCCAGATTGCCCGGCGGACCGTATTGCGCAGGAGACGACAAAGCGTCAAGGAGGGGATTTTTGGGATCTGTCGAAGCATGGCGACCGCCCCCCCGCCGCCAATGCCCCGCCGCGGGCCGACGGCCAAATCCAGGGGCGATTGGCCGCGCTTGTTTTGCGCCATTGGATCGGCCCCGACCGCCATGAATACTTGCACCACATTGGGCTGGTCAAAGGGCGCCGCCAGGTGCAACGGCGTGTTGCCGTGCCGGTCCATGATCCTGAAATCGGCGCCGTATCTCAACAGCAGGGCAACGGTGCTTGGGTCGTACGACTGCGCCGCGTAGTGCAGAGCGGTGCGGCCGTCCCGATCCAGCGCGTGGACCTTCGCGCCGCGTTTGAGGAGCGCGTGAACGATCCGCGTCAGTCCCTGCCGGGCGGCATAATGGAGGGGAGACCTGCCCTGCGCATCCCTCGCGGCCACGTCCGCCCCGTGGCTGATCAGGCTCCGGGTCATGTTGACGTCGTCGTGCAGATTGGACCCAAGATGCAACGGTGTCATGCCTTGCGTATCCGTGAGGTTCGGGTCGGCACCGGCCCGGAGCAGCAATGCAGCGGCTCGGAAGCGGTCCTTGTAGATTGCGGAATGGAGCGGCGTCCAACCGATCACATCTTGCGCGTCCAAAGGCGCTCCATGCTGAATCAGAAGGCGGACCGCCTGGTAATGCCCGCACTGGCATGCCATGTGCAAGGCCGTGAATCCCTGATCATCACGGCGATGGGGATTCGCACCATGCTCCAAGAGCGTTCGCAGCACCTTCGACCGCCGCCATCCCGCGGCGATAGTGGTCAGCGGCGTTCCCCGCTTCCGGCAGTTGGGGTTTGCCCCGCTGGCCAGAGCGGCTCTGACCCGCTTCGCGCTGAAATCCTCCACGGCCGATGCCAATTGTTGATTCGGCGAAGCCGAAGAATTCCGGACAAAACGGTGACTATTCATGATTTGCGTTTCTCGGGCGGCTATAACAACAGCGCCAGCACATCCGCCGGGTGGCGTATCCGCATGCCGCTTTTCTCCGCCACGGCCGTGAGGGTGCGGAGCCGCTCAAAGTACAGCTCTTTGGCGTCGGAGTTATTTTGCACGGCCAGCCGGAGCTTTTTTCGGCACCGGGAAATGTATCCACGCAGACTTTGTTGCGAGGCGCCCAAACTCATGAGCAACTGGAGTGTGGGACCATCCAGGTGTGAAAAGATATCGCCGCACTGTTGGCGAACAGCCTCACTCAGTTCTGCTTTCGTCAACGAGCCTTTTTTGATAGGGCCTGTGATGTACTTTGCCTGCCCACGAAGGACCGCAAAGAACAAGGAGCTTCTCCCGGCGTGAACGTCTTTCTTCAAATCGTCAGCGGTGACGCCACCCTTGACGTGCTCGAGGCATTTGGAGGCCGCGACGCAAAGAGCACTGCATTCATACTCGCCGCGGAAAGACGCAAGCTCGGCAGCAGTCGCGCCTCCTGCGATTAGGGGCAGAAGCCCCCGTCGCACCGCAGCGTGCAGCCAAGTGCCCTCGGTCAAGCATTCGGGATCCCAACCGTCCCGGATCGAGGCCAATTCCGCCGCCGTTGCACCACCGGCGATGAGTGCCTTCAGTTTATCTTCCATTTCCATAATGTTCTTTCGTTTTACGTTGTTTGATTGAATCCAGCTTGTACCGATTATATCACCTTTTTTTCCTGGCCTGCCCGGCGTGGTAACGGCTGCGGTTGACCGGCAGGGGCAGAGGGCGGAGGTTCTCCAGTGCAAAGCAGACCCGGCACTCCTCCAGCCGGGTGAGATCAAAGTCCGCACAGGGCTTGATGTGGTCGATTTCCCAGTA
>JBEKCX010000479.1:0-3937 GCA_050014655.1 Occallatibacter sp.
TGGACATTGGGCGGCGGACCTACCTGGGCTATGAGCAGTATTTTTCCGGCTCCCTGAGCGGGGTGGCCGTCTATAATCGGGCCCTCTCCGCCAGCGAAGTCGGCATGCTCTACAGCAACGGAGTTGCTGGAGGGCATTTCTGATGGAAACCATCGTCATCGTCTTGAGTCTCAGTTCAGACTTTTACCTCACCAAGGGTGCAGATTCTGGCAGATATGCCGAATGCTATGGTTTGGTGAACAACGAATGCAACTGATTAAACGGGTTTTTTACACATGAATCATAGGTATCGTCCAGATATTGACGGATTGAGAGCGCTGGCTATTCTGCCTGTGATGCTGTTTCATGCAGAGTTTGGGTGCCCCGGCGGCTTTGTTGGCGTTGATGTCTTCTTTGTCATTTCTGGGTTCCTGATCACTTCCCTGATTTTGGAAGAAATTCATAATGATGCCTTCAGCTTGGCCATGTTTTGGGAAAGGCGGATTCGGCGCATTCTGCCGGCGCTTTTTGTGGTTGTCTTTGCCACCCTTATAGCCGCATGTTTTCTCTATTTCCCGGACGACTTCAAGCTTGTTGGCCAATCGGTCCTGGCCCAGGCGCTTCTATTGTCGAATGTCTTTTTCTGGCGGCAAACTGGTTACTTTGCTGACGGCGTAGATACATTGCCCTTGCTGCATACTTGGTCGCTGGCAGTAGAGGAACAATTTTATGTGCTTTTTCCCCTGCTCCTGATTTATTTGGGGCGACACAAGCGTTTCTCCATTGCCCGAACGATCTTATGGGTTGGCTTCGGGTCGTTCGCATTAAGCGTGGTGGGCACCTATTCCAGACCGACAGCCACCTTCTACCTGCTGCCAACTCGGGCGTGGGAACTGATGGTTGGTGCATTTCTCGCTGCCGTCCCCGGACGCCATGTAACCAAATCGTGGTTGAATGAAATGGCGGCTTGGTCGGGTCTCTGTCTCATTCTATTTCCAATATTCTATTACACGCCGGATACTCGCTTTCCTGGATTGGCTGCCGTTCCCCCATGCCTCGGAACGGCCTTGATTATTTTTTCGGGCGGCGCCAAACCCACGCTGATCAGCCGGGTCCTGGCCTTGAAGCCGGTCGCGTTTATCGGCCTCATCTCGTATCCTCTTTATCTGTGGCACTGGCCCTTGCTGGTTTTTTCAAGATACAGGAGCGTGGATCTCCAGAGTTGGTGGATTCGTGTCGCGCTGTTGCTGGCTAGCGTTGTTTGCGCTGCAGCTTCGTGGAAATGGATTGAGACGCCCTTTCGCAAGCGTCGGTTGTGTCCTCGTCGTTCGCAATTATTCAGCATCGCCGCTTGTGCGATGCTAACCCTGCTCCTACTGGGCGGCTGTGTTTTTCTGGACCGTGGAATGCCTTTCCGATTCCCATCTCAAGCCCTAGCCTATTACGGCTACCGGAAGAGCTATGCATTTCGAGCCAGTATAACGGTGGAACAAGCCGCCGCCGGCCAGTTTGTCGAACTCGGCGCGCAAAGCACCAACCAGCCGGTAGAAATTCTCATCTGGGGCGACAGCCACGCCATGTCCGTAGCGCCAGTTCTCGATGAGCTTTGCCGGCGGTTTTCCGTGCGTGGCGTCGAAGCAGCCCATTCATCCACGGCTCCGATACTCGGCTACATCAGCAACACCAGTAAATTCGGTCTCAATGAAGATTCGCCCGCTTTCTCCCAGTCCATCGTTGATTTCATCGCCAAAAAGCGTGTTAAAACCGTAATCCTCGCCGCGCTTTGGAGCTCGTACAAACCGCCTGATGTGGTCGAAGCCAAACTTGCTGCAACCGTCCAGACCATCATGGCATCCGGCGCCTCAGTGTATGTGCTCAAAGACGTGCCAATGCCGGGTTTTGATGTTCCTAGGCTGGCAGCATTTACCGTAATGCGTCACGGCAACCCCGCGCGGCTGGGGACGTCTCTGGACAAATACGCTGCCGACAATGGTGCTTATGAGTCCATCTTTAAACACGTTTCCCAGATAGGTGCAATTGTTTTGGATACTCCAAAGTATCTCTTAAACACCAATGGTTTTTACGATGTTGTACGTGATAACAAGGCTCTTTACTTCGACAGCCACCACCTCAGCGTCGATGGATCCAAGTTGCTATCACCCATGTTCGAACCTGTGTTCCACAATCAACAGCAATGAACCCCAAATTACTGATTGTAGACGACGACGAAGAGATCTGCACGCAGATGAAGTGGTCCCTGGCCCATAATTATGAGGTCATACTGGCCGGAGATCGCGAGAGCGCTGTGCAAGCTTTTCAGGCGAACCATCCCATGGTGGTGCTGCTGGATCTGGGCCTGCCGCCCCGACCCGCCGATCCTGAAGAGGGGCTGGCTACGCTGTCCGAGTTAACCGCCTTGGATAAACTAGCCAAAGTCATCGTCATCACCGGGCAGAGCGAAAAGGGAATCGGCCTTCGCGCCATCGGCGGTGGAGCCTATGATTTTATGGCCAAGCCGGTGGAGATGGAAGATCTTAAAATGCTGCTCAAGCGCGTTTTCCACGTGGCGCGCCTGGAAATGGAAATCCTGGAAATGCAGCAGGCGGCACATCCCGATGTGTTCCAGGGGATGCTGGGCACCAGCGCGGTAATGCGGGGCGTTTTTGAGACGATCCACAAGGTGGCGACCACCAATGCCCCGGTGCTGCTCTTGGGTGAGAGCGGGACGGGCAAGGAAATGGTGGCCCAAGCCATACACCAGAACAGCCCCCGCAAAAAGGGGCCCTTTGTGGCCATCAACTGCAGCGCCATCCCGGAGACCCTGTTGGAGAGCGAGTTGTTTGGGCATGAAAAAGGTTCATTTACCGGAGCCCACGTGCAGCGCCAAGGCCGTTTCGAAAGCGCCATCAATGGCACGCTGTTTCTGGACGAAATTGGAGAGATTCCCCTGCCCCTGCAAGTCAAACTGCTGCGCTTCCTGCAGGAACGGTGCATCGAGCGGGTGGGAGGCCGGGAGCCTATCTCCATTGACAGCCGCGTCATCACCGCCACCAATGCGGACCTGAACAAAGGCCTGGCGGAGGGCACTTTTCGGGAGGATCTGTATTATCGTTTGGCGGTGATCAAGATTTCCCTGCCCCCGTTGCGCGACCGGGAGAATGACAGCATGTTGCTGGCAAAATATTTCCTGCAGCGTTTTTCCCAGCAAACAGGCAAATCTGGCATGACCTTTGACCAGGAAGCGCTGCGGGCAGTGAGCCGCCACCCCTGGCCGGGCAACATTCGGCAGCTGGAAAACTGCATCCGCCGGGCCGTCATCCTGGCTGAGGGAAAACGAATCACCGTCGCCGACCTCGAATTGCCGGCCTTCACTCCCGCAACACGCGCCATCACCCTCAAAGACGCGCGCAAGAATTTTGAGCGCGAGATGATCCTCAACACCTTGCGCAAGCACGGGGGAAGAGTCGCCCCGGCGGCCGTGGAGCTTGGCATCGGGCGTCCCACCCTTTACGACCTCATGGCGAAACTGGGCATCGCCAGGGAGTGATTCCTGTTTTGGTGGCCGAGGGGTTGAGTTGCCCTGAAGTCGCCAAGCTGCTGGGCGACGCGCCGCAGACGGTGGAACACTAGGAAAGACAACATCGGCCTGCACCGAGAGCGCAAGGTATCGAATCTAATACAATCACGAAAACCACCCACGCCGCTCGTGGGCAAGAAACCATATGGGAAATCCCGACTGAGTTGTCACGCCGTTGATCGAATGACCCGAAAAACCCAGACCATGCCGAACAAGGACATTTTTGTGCGATCAGCCAGAGGTTCGTTACTCTGGATGGCACTCGCATGGCTGCTTTTTGCCGCCGTCGCCGCGCCTGCGCAGAACACCACGTTTTCGTTCACTCTGGACGAACCATGCAAGACGAGTGCAGGTATTTTCGCATCCGATGGAACTTTGGTT
>JBEKCX010000480.1:0-5102 GCA_050014655.1 Occallatibacter sp.
AATCAAGTTCTGGCGGCGACCAAGGAAACCCATCGCATTGAGAAGCCGCAGTTCAGCGAGCGTGCGGTATTTGAGGCTATCGTCAACGCGGTTGCGCACCGAGATTATTCAATTTACGGGTCGAAAATCAGATTCTTCCTCTTCGACGATCGTTTGGAACTCTATTCCCCCGGTGCGTTGCCGAATACTGTGACTGTGGACAGCTTGCCGTTGCGCCAATCCACAAGAAACGAGTTGATTACAAGCTTGCTCGCTGAGTGTCCTGTTCCAGAGGCGGCTGGAAGCGTCAAACGGGCATACTATATGGAGAGGCGCGGCGACGGTGTCCCCATAATTCTACGGGAAAGCGAGGAGCTTTCGGGCCGAAGACCGGAATACCGTTTGATCGATGATTCCGAACTGCTTCTGACTATTTTCGCATAGGGAGCATGACGTCTGTGTTCATGAATAGAAGCAGCGGCACATTTATCGAAGCGGTGAAGGACAGCCTCGCCGCAGCGTGCCGATACAACTCCGGCGACAGCCTGGCGCCGGCGGCCATTTTGTGGACGGACACGGATGGCGAATGGCAACCAATCGTGAAGCGGCTGCGCGTCTTGATGCCCGAGTTGCTGACCCTGGGTGAATATGAACCGGAGCAACTCACCGGGCCGGCAATCTGGCTGCGGTGCATCGTGGACGGAGCGTTGCCAGATGTGAAGCTGCCAGAGAAGTCCGTGCCAATTTTGTATTTGCCGAACGTGAGCCGGCAGTTGTTGCGGTCGCCGGAGGAGTGCCCCGATGAATTGAAGCCGCTGGTGGAATTGCAATATCGCGGCGCGGTATGGACGCAACTGAACGGCAAGGATTGGACAGTGGAGGCGTTCCTCGTATCGGAGAGCGGCGGGCTGGGTCTCGATGTGGGGCGCGACAATGCCACACGCGTCGCGCTGCTCGGCGCCCTGGACATTCTGGCGACGACGCCGATTTCCACGTTACACGGGCACAAACTGGAGGCGGAAGATTTCGACAAGCTGATGGTCGGGGACCCCGTCCGCGACCTGCTGGCGTGGATCAGTGACCCGAAAACCCGTGACGGTTGGGACACAGCGCATTGGACGGCATTCTGTTCGCGCTGCAAGGATGAGTTCGGATTTGACCCCGTGAGCGAGGGCGACCTGGTGGCAGCGGAACGACTGGGTCTGCGGAAGGGCGCGTGGGCGGAAGTGTGGAGGCGGTTCACGGAATCGCCCACGCTCCATCCGGGCATTCCCGCTGCGCTTCGGCGCGCGAGGCCAGGCGACCTGTTCGTGCAACGCGATTCATGGCCGGACGAAAACGAGAAGGACGAGAAGAGCCTTCGCACGGCGCTGATGGCGCTGCCGAAGTTCACGCCGGACGAAGGTCGCAACGTCATTTTGGAATTAGAGCGGGATCACGGTGAGCGACGCGGATGGGTTTGGGCGCGGATGGGACTGAGTCCGCTCGCGGTGGCGCTGGAACATCTGCGCACCCTGGCGGAACACACCAAATCGCCGTTGGCCGGCGATTCGCCGGACGCAATTGCAAGCGGCTATGTGCAGAGCGGTTACCGGGCGGACGACGCGGTGTTGCGCGCGCTGGCCTGCGTGAAAACCGGTGAAGATGTGGCGGCGGTGCAGGCCGCAATCCGCACGGTGTATCTTGGCTGGCTGGATGACACGGCTCGGAATTTCCAAGCGGCGGCGCGCAAGTGGCCGTTACCAGGCCGGGCGGATTTGAAGGAGCGGTTGGTGGTCGCTGAACCGGGGGAGTGCCTGATGTTCGTGGATGGGCTGCGCTTCGATGTTGCGCAACGGCTTCTTGCCAAGGCGCATGAGCGGCAACTGCTTGTGACGGAGGGCTATCGCTGGTCAGCCCTGCCCTCGGTGACGGCGACAGCAAAGCCGGCGGTGACACCAGCCGCGCTCGCAGTGGTGGGCGAAGAAGCGGGGGCGGAATTCTGTCCGGTCATCGCGGACGGTAAACGACCGGTAACGGCAGACCGGCTGCGCGAGGCGATTGCGGCCAGCGGACATCAAGTGTTGCACGGCTTGGATACCGGCCTGCCGGCGGGCGAGGACGCCCGCGCATGGACGGAGCATGGCGAATTTGACGCGCTGGGTCACAAGCTGCAAGCGCGGCTAGCGGGCCAGATAGAGGAACTGCTCGACCTTGCGCTGGAGCGCATTGTGCATCTGCTCGATGCCGGTTGGCGCACTGTGCGCGTGGTGACAGATCACGGCTGGCTCCTCGCGCCGGGTGGGTTGCCATCGTTGCCGCTCCAGAAATACCTGGCGGAATGCCGCTGGTCGCGTTGCGCCGTCATCAAAGAAGGGGCACATGCGGATGTGCCAATGGTCGGCTGGTTTTGGGATGCACGGCAGGCGGTGGCATCCGCGCCCGGAGCCTACTGCTTTTCGCCAGGGACGGAATACGCGCATGGCGGGCTGAGCCTGCAAGAATGCGTGACGCCGGACCTGACCTTCCGCAGCGCCACGGAAGGCAAGGCCGTGGCGGTGAAGATCGAGAGCGTGCAATGGCTGGGGCAACGCTGCCGCGTCGTCATCGTGCCATCCGCGGAGGGGCTGTTCGCGGACCTACGTTCCAAACCAAATGACCCCAAGACCAGCATTACGGAAATGAAACTTTTCGACAAGGACGGCAAGGCCGGGCTGTTGGTGGAAGATGAGAACCTCGCGGGAACAGCCACGAGCGTCGTCGTGTTCGACGCGACCGGCCGTGTTTTGAGCAAACAACCCACCATGGTGGGAGGAGATCAATGAGTATGACAATGGATGATTTGGACAAGCTGGGAGCATCGGCCTTTGAGGGCTATCTGGTGCGCAAAGACCTGGTGCGCAAATACAGCCGGCAATATCCCGTGCCGACTTATGTTGTCGAGTTCCTGCTCGGGCGCTATTGCGCCACAACGAACGAGAAGGAAATCGAAGAGGGTCTGCAAATTGTCGAGCGGCAGTTGAAGGACCGGACAGTGCGGACGGGCGAGGAGGAATTATTCAAGGCGCGCGCCCGCGAGAAGGGTTCGGTGAAGTTGATTGACATCGTGAAGGCGCGTCTGGACGCCAAGAATGACTGCTTCATCGCGGAACTGCCGAGCGTGGGAGTGAGGGATGTGCGGATTGAAGACCGTCTCGTGCATGAGCACGAGCGGATGCTGACGGATGGATTTTACGCGGAAATCACGCTGACGTATGACCGCGCCATCGCGGAGGAAAAGGCCGGGCGCCCGTTCGCAATCGAGAGTCTGCGCCCCATTCAACTTTCCAAGCCGGATGTGCTGCAAACGCTGGAAAAAGCGCGAAAGCAATTCACGGTGAAAGAGTGGACAGATTTTCTGGTTCGCTCCATCGGCTTGGAGCCTTCCGCCATGAGCGAGCGCGCCAAATCGGTGACATTATTGCGCATGATTCCGTTCGTGGAACGGAACTTCAACCTGGTGGAATTGGGGCCGCGCGGCACTGGCAAGAGCCATTTGTTCCAACAGATTTCCCCTTATTCACATTTGATTTCAGGCGGCAAAGCGACCGTGGCGAAGATGTTTGTGAACAACGCGAGCGGTCAGCGCGGTCTGGTGTGCCATTACGACGTGGTGTGCTTCGACGAAGTGTCGGGCATCTCCTTCGACCAAAAGGACGGCGTGAACATCATGAAGGGCTACATGGCGTCGGGCGAGTTCTCGCGGGGCAAGGAGAGCATCCGGGCGTTCGGCAGCATCGTGATGGTCGGCAACTTTGACGTGGACGTAACGCAGCAGCAACGGATCGGGCACTTGCTCACGCCGCTGCCGCCGGAGATGCGAAACGACAGCGCGTTCATGGACCGCATCCATTGCTACGTGCCGGGCTGGGAATTCCCCAAGGTCAGCGGTCGGGAGCATTTGACGGACCATTTCGGGTTGGTGAGCGATTTCCTGGCGGAGTGCTGGAACAAGCTGCGGACAGGCAGCCGGCTGGCCGCGCTGCAAGGCCGGGTGAATTGGGGCGGCGCACTAAGCGGACGTGACATCGAAGCGGTCAACAAGACAGCAAGCGGGCTTATCAAATTGCTTTACCCGGATGCGTCCATGACGATTCCGGACGAGGAATTGGAAGTGATTGTGCGGCTGGCTTTGGAAGCGCGGCGACGGGTGAAGGAACAACAGAAGCGCGTGCTGCGGACGGAGTTTCGGAACACGCACTTCAGTTATCACCTGGGCGTGGAAGGGGTGGAGCAATTTGTGTCCACGCCGGAGTTGCACAGTGACGAGCACATTGAAAGCGACCCGTTGCCGCCCGGCCAGGTCTGGACCATCAGCCCAGGCGGAGGAGGAGCATCCCCGGCGTTATATCGGTTGGAAGTAACAGTGGGGCCTGGCAATGGCGTGAAGATTTTGAACGCGCCGGTTTCGCCGGCCTTCCGCGAGAGCGTGCGCTATGGCGAGCAAAATCTTTACACACGGGCCAAGGAAATGGTGGGCGACCGCGACCCGCGCGCGCATGAATTCTCCGTGCAATTACGGGCGCTGGACTCCGACACCTCCGGGCACGGCGTGGGACTGGCCGTGCTGATGACGCTATGCAGCGGGCTCATCGAACGCAGTGTAAAGGGGGGGCTGATTGTGGTGGGAGCGCTTAACCTGGGCGGGTCGGTGGAGATGATTCCGAATCCGGTGGCGGTCGCGGAACTGGCGGTGGAGAAAGGCGCGACGACGTTGCTGATGCCGATTTCGGCGCGGCGGCAGTTGTTTGAATTGCCGGACTCATTGGCGACCAAGATCAGCATTGAGTTTTACGCGGACTCCAAGGACGCATTCCTAAAGGCGCTGGTGGAGTGAGCTTGGGCCATACCTGTCGCTGGACACAGTGCCGGAACAAAGTTGGCCGCTTCCCGCCACCCCGAACAGCCGGCATTTGCACCGTTTCGCGAAGACCGACATCACCTTTTCCCGCCAAACGGGTCCGGTGGACGAAAGGCGACATGTATTAAACCCTGCTTCCCTGGGATTTGCGAAACGGCCATAATCTGGACCGGATTCGGGCCAACCAACGCAGCAAGCCGGTCAAAGGCGGGATCGAAATCATCGGCCACACTCAACTGCCGAG
>JBEKCX010000481.1:0-3980 GCA_050014655.1 Occallatibacter sp.
AATTGCAGATGCGATCATCAGTAAATTCAACTTGCTAAAGATATACCGCTCCAAGGATATGACAGCCGCGCGTATGGCACTGAAGGACAATACAAAGATTGCATCGGAAGCGAGCGGCCTCATTTCCATATCGGTTACAGACGGAGACAAGAAGCGCGCGACCGAGATGGCAAATGCATACACGGAGCAACTCCGCGTCCTCACCAAGACCATCTCGATTACCGAAGCCTCCAGACGTCGGCTCTTCTTCGAAGAGCAGTTGAAGAGCCAGAAGGATGCCCTGATTGCGGCGGATGTAGCCCTGCAACAGGTTCAGCAAAACAAGGGCCTGGTCCGCCCCGACACACAGGCCGCTGTGATTATCAATAGTCTTGCCACGCTTCGCGGCCAGATTGCCGCCAAGGAAGTGGAGTTGCAGGCGCTACAATCGTATTCGACGGAGCACAATCCCGAAGTGGAATTAGCGGAACGCGAACTCTCCACCATGCAAGCTGAAGCCGCACAGATGGCGCAGCACGGCCAACCGTCGGAGTATTCGGATATAGGATTGAAGGATATTCCGAAGGCAGGACTGGACTATGTCCAAGCTGAGCGGGAACTGCAATACCAGCAGTCCCTCTTCGATGTCCTGCTCCGACAATACGAAGCTGCTAAGTTGGATGAATCCAAAGAGGCGGCTGTCATTCAGGTGGTGGAACCAGCTATTGAGCCGGATAGAAGATCTTCACCGCATCGGTTAATAATCCTGCTGTCTTTCACAATTGGAGGTTTTCTCGCTTCGTGCCTTTTTGCGCGCATATTGTGGTGGAAGGAAGTGGCGCTGTCCGATTCGGACCTAGTCATAGCACTTCGTAATTTGAAAGACACTCTGATTGCATGAAGAGCCGTGAAAGCCTGAAGACATTCTCCCAAGGCCGCAATGAAGCAGTAATTGAGCACCAACCCAGAAGTCGATTTGATGTCTTCATCTTTTGACGAAGTGGAAAGCAGCATTCAGCACAAGTGCTCTTGCTCTCACCCGATATAGACCTTTACGGGCCTGTTATCAAGCACAAACCGCGACTTGTCGCGCTCGCTGCACTTAAGCTATTTCCCCTAATCCCAAATTCAGGAAAGCGTAGATAAGCGTATGCCATGGTCCGATCAGACGGTTCTCATCACTGGCGGGACGGGCTCTTTCGGCAAGAAGTTCATAGAAACAATGCTGAAAGAGTACCACCCGAAGAAACTCATCATCTTCAGCCGCGATGAGCTCAAGCAGCATGAAATGCGCGTGGCAGGTTTCGACCACGACACGTTGCGCTATTTTATTGGAGACGTACGCGACCGTGCCCGTCTTGAGCGTGCGATGAAAGGCGTGGACGTGGTGGTGCATGCCGCGGCACTGAAGCAGGTGCCGGCCTGCGAGTATAACCCAATCGAAGCGGTTGCCACGAATATCGACGGGGCGAAGAATGTCATCGATGCCGCGCTCAACACGGGAGTAAAGAAAGTTCTCGCGATGAGCACAGATAAGGCAGTGAACCCAGCCAATCTCTACGGTGCAACCAAGCTGGTGGCAGAGAAGTTATTCGTTCAAGCAAATTCCTACAGAGGGGCAGGCCCGAGTTGTTTTAGCTGTGTGCGCTATGGGAATGTTGTGGGGAGCCGAGGCAGCGTGATTCCCCTATTCAGGGCACAGCGTAGCAGCGGACGAGTGACGATCACCGACGCGCGCATGACTCGATTCTGGATCACATTGGATCAAGGCGTTCGTTTCGTTATCCGATGCATCGAACAGATGCACGGCGGCGAAGTCTTCGTCCCCAAGATTCCCAGCATGAACATCATGGATCTCGCCAGCGCGATTGCGCCCGGATGCCGTATTGAAGAAGTTGGCATCAGGCCCGGGGAGAAGATACACGAAGTATTGCTCTCTGAGGATGAAGCCCGGCACTCTGTCGAATTCGATACGATGTTTGTCGTTCGTCCAGCCCATACCTGGTGGACGAATGAAAACTGGGCCGACGGCTGCGCATTGCCAGACGGCTTCCGATACGCCAGTGATAGCAATACGATCTGGTTGTCTTCCGACGATTTGCGGGCGATGGCGGGGGAAGAAGCACACGATGCGGAAACCACAGTCCAACCCTGATGGTGGTGCGTCAGAGGTTATAGCGTACGGCAGGCAGTGGATCGATGCAGATGACATCCAAGCCGTGACGGCCGTGCTTCGCTCCGATTTTCTGACCTGCGGACCTAAAGTTGAGGAGTTCGAGGGTCGGTTTGCCGCTATGGTCGGCGCCAGGCATGCCATCGCCATGAATAGCGCCACCTCCGCACTGCATGTCGCCATGTTGTTGGCCGGCGTCGGGCCTGGCGACCGCGTCATCACGACCCCGAACACCTTTCTCGCGTCGGCGAACTGCGCCGCCCTTGTAGGCGCCACACCGGACTTTGCCGATATTGACCCAGTTTCCTACAATATCGATCCGGCTGCCGTTGAAAGGGCGTGGCAGCATGACACGAAAGCCCTGGTCGCGGTGGATTACGCCGGGCAGCCTTGCGACATGCCTGCCCTGGCCCGTGTTGCGCGCGCGCGCGGAGGCATTTTGATTGAGGACGCCTGCCACGGCGTGGGCGGTGGATTCCAATACGACGGCCGCGTGTGGAAGCTGGGAGGGCATCCATGGGCCGACATGACTGTGTTCAGCTTCCACCCGGTCAAGACGATGACCACCGGCGAAGGCGGAATGCTTGTGACCGACAACGATGCCTGGGCGACGCGGGCTCGCAGCCTTCGCTCTCATGGGATGGAGCGGCAAACTTTTACCGGTCTGGGCGCCGCGGAGGACCCTGCGCTTGCGGAGCGCGGGCCTTGGTATTACGAGATGCAGGAGCTGGGCTACAACTACCGCATCACTGATATTCAGTGTGCCCTTGGACTGTCGCAGATGGCGCGCCTCGACAGCTTCATCGCGCGCCGCCGGGAGATTGTTGCCCGTTACAATTCCGCCTTCGGTGATCTGCCATGGCTCACAACGCCGGCATTACGCGAGCCTGCAAATCGCGACTGCATTTCCTGGCATTTATATACAGTTCAAATTGACTTTGAATCACTTGGCAAGACTCGGACCAAGGTGATGAGTGATTTGCGACAGAAGGGCATCGGTACACAGGTGCTGTATATTCCCGTCCACTTGCAGCCTTGGTACCGAAGCCGCTATGGCTATGGCCGCGGCAAATGCCCCGTGGCAGAGAGCTACTACAAGCGCGCCTTGAGCATGCCGTTGTATCCAGCCATGATCGAAGCGGACGTCGATAGGGTCATCGGCGCCGTGCGCGATCTGGCGGAGTCCAACCGCCGATGAACGTTGCCGTCATTCCCGCCCGTGGCGGCAGCAGACGAATCCCGCGCAAGAATATCAAGACGTTCTGCGGGAAGCCCATGCTGGTCTGGTCCATAGAGGCGGCTCAGGCAGCGGGATTGTTCGATGCGGTCATCGTTTCCACCGACGATGAGGAGATCGCGGCGCTGGCCGAAGCGAACGGCGCGGAGGCGCCTTTCCGGCGTCCGCCCGAGCTCGCGGACGACCATACGCCGGTCCTGCCCGTCATCGCCCACGCCATTCGATGGATCGAGGAACACCGCGGCCCGGTACGCTACGCCTGCTGCATCTGCGCCACTGCCCCATTCTTGCAGGCGCGTTTTCTGCGCGAGGGATTCAATCTGCTGGAAGCGCGCCCCGATGCCGAATTTGCTTTTGGCGTGACCTCATACGCGTTCCCGATCTTCCGCTCATTGAAGCTCGACCCGGACGGCGCCGTATCGATGTTCTGGCCGGAGCACGAGTTGACCCGATCTCAGGATCTGCCGCAGGCGTGGCACGATGCCGGACAGTTCTATTGGGGCCGCAAACAGGCTTTCCAGGACCATCAGGGGGTATACTCCGCACGCTCCTATCCCGTGGTCCTGCCGCGCCATCTGGTCCAGGACATCG
>JBEKCX010000482.1:0-3989 GCA_050014655.1 Occallatibacter sp.
ATTGCGAATGTAGGGCTGCGAGAAACCGAACATGAAGGTGCGCGCCACGTTGCCCAGGTTGCCCTGCAGGCTGAGCGTTTCTCCCAGGCCGAGAAAGTTGTTGGTCTGGTAGTTGACGCCCAGGAACGCGCCCGACAGTCCGCTGATGCCGCCGTTCACGCCGATCGAGTTCTTGCCCTTCTCCTTGACCTTGAGCAGCAGGTCCACAGTGCCCGCCTCGGCGTCCTGGTGGGCCTCGGAGTCCTGATCCACCTTGAGCGGCTCGAAGTACTCCAGCTGATTCAGGCGCAGCAGGCTGTACTCCCACAACTGGGAGTTGTAGACGCTGCCCTCATCCAGCATCAGCTCGCGGCGGATGACCCGGTCGCGCGTGATGGTGTTGCCCTGGAACTCGATGCGGGAAACGTAGAACGGCTTGCCCTCGTCGATGTCGACGACTAGAGAAACCGTCTTCTTTTGTTCGTCGAATTCAGGCTTGGGAATGGCGCCGAAGTTGATGTAGCCCAGTGTTCCGTAAGCCTTCTTCAGATTCTCCAGGCCCTTGCCCAGCGCCGTGGCGTTGAACCAGTCGCCGTCCTTGATGGCGAAGGTGCCGCGCAGGGCCTTCATGTTGGCCACTGCCTTGTTGCCCGTGAAGGTAATCGTGCCCAGCCGGTAGCGCGCGCCTTCTTCTATCGGCATCTGGATGTCGATGCGTTTGCCCTTCCTCGGCCGGAAGGTGAAGAAGTTCAGGCCCCCCTCGTCCCGGATCTGCGTCTTCGGCTCCTCGACCGCGGCGTTGTAGTAGCCCTTGTCCTGATAGGCCCGGCGCACCCGCTCCGTGTCTTCCTCCAGCTTGGAGGCATCGAAGGTCTGCGCAAACAGATTCTCGAAGATGATCGAGTAGGGAATGCCGATCGGCTTCAGGTTCTTCATGGAGCGGCGCAGCACCAGTCCGCTGAGGTGCTGGTTGCCGGTGAACTTGATCTCGCCCACCTTCACCGTCGGGCCTTCCTTGATGTTGAAGTTCACCTGCACCGAGGCCGGAGGAATGTCCTTGATGTCCAGCTTGATGACCGCGAACTGGTGCCCATGCTCGGCCAGAATCTCCTTTAGCACGGTGGTGGCGCGCAGAATCTTGGCCGCGTCGTACTGGCTCTCTGGCGAGAGCCCGACCTTTTCCTTCTTGAACCGGTCCAGCACGTCCGACTGCGAGACGGCGTTGAGGCCCTTGTAGTTGATCTCGCGGATGGTGGGCTTTTCCTTGACGAAGATGTCCAGGATGATGCCCTTCTCGGAGTCCTCGCGCTCAATGCGCAGATTCTCGAAGTACCCGGTGTTCCACAGCGAGTTGAAGTCGCGCTCAATCGAAATCGGATCGTAGGTGTCGCCAGGATGGGTAAACAGCCGTGCCAGCACGGTCTCCTTCGGGATGCGCCGGTTGCCGATCACGCGAATCGAATCGATGGTCTGCGGCTGCTGTGCCAGGGCTCGGCCAGCGGCGAGCGCCATCGCCAGCAACAGCGTCATGCCCGTCAGGCGGCGCGCGGCGGGCAGAACGGAGGCCATGAATGTGTGTCTTGCCTTCACCGGGCTGGAGCCATGCGGCGAGCGAAAGTACTGGTGCGGTCCATAGTTCGCCATCAAGTTCGGCTTCACGGGAAGAATATCGACACCCTCAATGCTGAAAATCAGATCCTGAATCGAGGAAAGATCGATTATATTGGACCGCGGCCACCCCGCTCAAACCGCCGGGCTGCCAATTGGCTCTGAAATCGTATCGTTCCCAAAAAATACGGCCACTCCCGGCCCCTGCGGACTCGGGCTCGCCCCATTGCCACCCCAGCCTCGAAGAACTGTCGCTGGAACCCCTGGGACGATTTGGAACCTACCACACAGTCTACCGGACTCCGGCGGGTCGGGGCACCTTTGCATCCCCACCCCTCCTCGCGGCATCCTTCTTAGACGCAGACCAATGCCACTTGGCATCCTCGCTGCGCGAGGTTTTCGGATGATTGACGAGTTGGAGGAAACGGTTTACCGGTTTTCCGCCCCGCTGTTGGATGGGCGCTCCCAGAGCCTGGCCGAGTTCGAGGGCCGAGTATTGCTAATTGTCAATACCGCCAGTAAATGTGGCTTCACACCGCAGTTGGCCGGCCTCGAAGAGTTGTATCGCTCCTTCAAGGACCGCGGCTTCACGGTGCTGGGCTTCCCCTCGAACCAGTTTGGCGCCCAGGAGCCGGGTACTGAAGCCGAGATCGGCGCCTTCTGCCAGAAGAACTTTGGCGTCAGCTTTCCGCTCTTCTCCAAGATCAACGTCAACGGCCCCCAAGCACACCCTCTTTATGTCTTCCTCAAGCGCAGCCAGCCTGGAGCCCTCAGCTTCCTCTTCGGGGGCGGCATCCAGTGGAACTTCACCAAATTCCTGGTTGACCGCAAGGGAAGAGTGGTCGCCCGCTACGCTTCCTCGACCAAGCCAAAGGCCCTGGCGGGGAAGATTGAGAAGCTGCTGAACAACCAGTGATTAAGCTGGGGCGATCGTGTTCTCTCTGAAAATCGGCTGGGATGCTGGGCGGAGAGCGGCGATTGATTCAAGGAGCTGTACCCAAAGGGCTTTCGAAGATGGGCGCACATACCAGTGAATCCTCGCTCCATGGCCTTGGTGAACTCGGCGCAATTGCCCGGCTCTTTCTTCGCCTCGGCCTGACGGCCTTTGGTGGGCCGGCGGCGCACATCGGGCTGATGGAGCGCGAGGCCGTCGAGCGCCGCGGTTGGATGAGCCAGTCCGAATTCCTCGATCTGGTAGGCGCCTGCAACCTGTTGCCCGGTCCCAGTTCTACCCAGGTGGCCATGGCGCTGGGATACCGCCGCGCGGGTTGGATGGGCCTTGCCATCGCGGGGACTTGCTTCATCCTGCCGTCCACATTGTCCACGCTGGCCCTGGCCTGGGCCTATGTCCGTTACGGCAGCCTGCCCCAGGCGCGGGGGCTGCTCTACGGGGCCAAGCCCGTGATGGTGGCCATCATCGTCCAGGCCGTGTGGAATCTGGGCCGGATGGCCTTTCGCCGCTGGCCGCTTGCGCTGGCTGGGCTGGCCTGCTTCGCCGCGGTGCTTGCAGGAGCGCCGCCTATTGCGGTGCTGCTGGTCTCCGGCGGCGTTGCGCTGCTCGTGGCCTGGAACCGATCCCGCCCGACCGGGGCTGCGGGCCTTGCGGCATTGCCTTCTGTCTCCAAAGCCACAGGAACTGGCCCCGCTGCAAGCAGTGCGGCGCTCGCCGGCAGCGCGGCAGTTGGAGCAGTTGGGCTGCTCCCCATCTTCCTTGTCTTTCTCAAGATGGGTGTGGTCGTCTTCGGGTCCGGCTACGTGCTGCTGGCCTTTTTCAAGGCCGATCTGGTGGACCGCCTGCACTGGGTCACCGGCCCGCAGTTGCTTGACGCTGTCACTGCAGGCCAGGTCACGCCCGGCCCGGTCTTTGCCACGGCCACATTCCTGGGCTATCTCCTCCGCGGCTGGGCCGGCGCCGGTGTTGCCACCGCGGCCATCTTTCTGCCTTCTTTCCTGATGGCGGGCGTGGTCGGAGCCCTGGCGGCCCACATTCGCAAATCAAAGCTGGCCGCTGGCTTCCTGGATGGCGTAAACTCCGCCGCCGTAGCGCTGATGGCCTTCGTGGCTCTGGCGCTGGGCCGCGCTGCTCTGGTGGACCCGTGGACCTGGGCGCTGGGTCTGGCAGCCCTGGCCCTGCTGGTGCGCTTTCGCATCAATGCCACATGGCTTCTTCTGGCCGGCGCCGGGCTGGGTCTGCTGCTGGGCGGAATCGCATGAAGACCGATCGGGCGTCCTGGCCCAGTCTGCATGCGCCCATTCCGGAACTCAGGTGCCCCCGTGTGCCCAGGGCAATCGCATGAACGTAAGTGTTATCTGAGTAGATTCGGCATCAGAGTTGATACTGTTCGCTGAAGTGGTAGAGCCGGTGTTCTGTTTCCAGGAGGAAGGATGGAAACAGAAGGCAG
>JBEKCX010000483.1:0-3984 GCA_050014655.1 Occallatibacter sp.
TACCTCGGCCACTTCGGCGGAGTGGTCGTCAGCCCCCACGCGGTCCTCGGCGCCAACGTCAACATCGCGCACGGAGTCACCATCGGCGCCGCCAGCCGAGGCCCGCGCACCGGCGCGCCCACGCTGGAAGACCGCGTCTGGGTCGGCGCTCATGCCGTCCTCGTCGGCAACATCACCATCGGCCACGACGCGCTCATCGCCCCCGGGGCCTACGTCAACTTCGACGTGCCCCCCATGGCCGTCGTCCTCGGCAACCCCGGCAAGGTCGTCTCCAGCGAAGGCTCCATCGGCTACGTCAACCGCACCCTCGACCCCGCATAGCCCCCACCCGCCAACCCGTCGTCATCCGTCCCGAAGTCTCCAAAACCGCAACCCGAGAGTGGTACATTGTTGCAGTAACCTCATGCCTAATCCCAAGATCGCGAAGCCGAGCGTTGCGCCACGCGTCCGATTGCCCTTCCTATACCGGGAAAGGGGCGGTCGTCTTTATTGCACCAAGTGTGAGGACTTCCTCGCATCGAAGAATGCGGAGCGACTGGTCGGAAAGGTGAATCTGATCTTCACCTCGCCCCCGTTTCCGCTTAACAGAAAAAAGGCGTATGGGAACCTAGATGGTGAAGCGTACGTTGAGTGGCTCAGCGCACTAGCACCCGAGCTAGCGAAGCTACTAACTCCGGCGGGCTCAATTGTCCTAGAGATCGGAAACGGGTGGCGTGAACGCAGCCCGACTATGTCAACGCTCGCGGTCGAAGCACTCCTGCGATTCAAGCAACGCGGCAATCTGAACCTAATACAAGAATTCGTCTGCCACAATCCGGCTCGTCTCCCCGGCCCAGCCCAGTGGGTGAACATCGAACGGATCCGAGTCACGGATTCGTTTACGCATGTCTGGTGGATGTCCCTGAACGAACGCCCGTTCGCTGACAACCGATGCGTGCTCCGCCCGTACAGCCATTCGATGGCAAAGTTGCTCGCCACAAAAAAATACAATTCGGGCAAAAGACCGTCGGAACACCACATCGGAAAAACATCTTTCCTAACGAACAATGCCGGAGCAATACCGTCCAACGTCCTCACCTTTTCGAACACGAGGGCGACAGATACATACCAAGAGTACTGCCGACTGAACGAAATCAAGCCTCACCCAGCTCGCATGCAACCTGAGCTGCCGGACTTCTTTATAAAATTCCTGACATCTGAAGGCCATCTAGTCTTTGATCCATTCGCAGGCAGCAACACAACAGGCGCTATCGCAGCAATGCTCGGGCGCAAATGGATCTCGATAGAAGCAAGAGAAGACTACGCACTGGGATCAAGGGGTCGTTTTATGACTGCGAGGAAGGCACCAAATGACAGCGATAGAATTGTGCCAAGTACTTCTCAAGGCGGACGCCGCGTCACAGGTTGACTCGGCTCTGGCTGACTACGAGAAAACAACATCCATCCGTTGGCTCCCGCTGGGCCGTTCAAACAACCAGGGAACCATCGAAGTCGCCTCCGATCCGGTGCGATCGGCAGTAGAACGCGTCACGAACGCTATTGACGCGGTATTAGAGCACGAGCACGACATACACAACGGAATCCCGGATTGCCGAAGCCCTTTCGAAGCCGCAAAGAGTTGGCTCGGGGTACCCGAAGCGGGACTAGCCGCCATGAGTCCAGCTAACAGACGATCACTCGCAAACCGAGTGCAGGTGACCCTTGCACCCGGGGGTGGCAAAGATGCTAGAGTTCTTGAGGTTCGTGACAATGGGATCGGAATAGCACCCATCAAAATGAAGTCAACGATCCTCTCGCTGAACGAAAGCAACAAATTAGAACAATTCTATCTGGCGGGCGCATACGGTCAGGGAGGATCTAGTACTCTAGCCTTTTGCAAGTACGCGATTGTGGCCAGCCGGGAAATAACAAGCAATGTTGGTTTCACAGTTGTGAAGTACGACCCACTAAATCCGGAGAAATATAAGATCGGACACTACGTCTATTTTACGAACGAAGGGGAAAACGTTCTGGAGGTTGCACTCAGTCAGGACGATTTTCCCACTGGAACAGTAGTAAGGCATATCGGATTCGATCTGAGCAGTTACATCTCACCTCTCGGCCCAAATAGCGTATATGGAGGACTCAATACGAACCTGTTCGACCCAGCCATGCCTATCTGGCTCAACAACGATGTGCATGGATGGCGGCGAGTTATTAAGGGATCCAGGAATGCGCTCAACGGTGCGGTGGACGAGGGAGATCCGGGAAAAGGACCGGAACTATCCCACAAGATGCCAATGTTTCACGTGTCGCTCGGTGATTTTGGATCAATAGGAATTGAGTACTGGGTCCTCGCAGCAGCAGAAAAATCGGGAACCAAACCGAGTGCTGCATTTGTGAACCCGTCAAAACCAATCGTGTTAACGCTGAACGGCCAGAACCATGGCGAGTTCACGCAGACAACCCTTCGCAAGACAGCACAACTGCCATTCCTATCCCAACGCCTGATCTGCCATATCGACTGCAACTCGCTAAGTGGGGCGGCAAAACGGCAGATGTTCGTCTCGAATCGTGAGGGGGGACGTGATGTCCAAATTCGCGAACTAATCCTCAAGGAACTTCTTCGAGCGTTGCAATCAGATGATGAACTTCGACGCCTGAACGATGAAGCCCGCAGGCAGGGAACAGAAGACAAAGACGAGAACGCATTACAGCAGATGCGAGGAGAGGTCGCAAAACTACTGCTTATGCAAGGAATGGAGATCACAGGCGTTCAATCAAACGGATTGGGCTCCGGGAATCAGGGCACAAATCCCCGCGTAAACCATCCGACTCGGCGACCAATTCCAGAACCCATTCCAATCCAGGAACCACCGAGCTTTGTAAGGTTCGTTTGGGACGCTGAAAGGCCCATCACCTTTTATCCAGGCGAGCGGCGATACCTTCGCCTGGAGACGGATGCAAATAAGACGTACTACTCAAAAGACCCGGACAAATCCCGCATAAATCTCATCCTTCACCACGGCCTCCTGTCCAAGGGATCGACCGAGCTTGTCGGGGGGCGTATGAGAGTCCTCGTCGAGGCAAGCGAACATGCAGTTATCACCTCCACGGGAGAAATCAAGGTAGAGATTATGCGGAGCGGCCTAGCCGCCCTGAGTGATAAGAGAAAGACAGAGATCGTACCAAAGCCCAAGCCCACTAGTTCGGGCAAGACGTTGACATTGCCGCAGTTTGAAGTCGTCGCGGTGGACGGCCCCGAAGATCCCAAGTGGGATTCACTAGGGTGGAGTGAAGACATCTCAAAGACAGCATCGGAAGCCGAGATGCAAGAAGGCGTGCTGACGATATACTACTCATCGGTTTTTCCAAAGTTCGCAAGCACATTTGAAAAGCTCCACAGCCAAAGCGAAGCAGTTGGACAGTCATTCGTAAGGCGCTACAAAGTCTGGCTGGCGGCACACTCGCTTCTCCTACACCGCGATCAGATTTCAGCCGAAGACAAAGACAGCTATCCCTCCGCCGGACTAGACCAAACGGAACCATCAACGGAGTTCGAACGCTCAAAAAGGCGGCGGCTAGCAACCTTGGCCGCCCTGATGGCGGCGCGCGAAGTCAAGAACGAGCTTGCTACAGAAGTGGAGGAGTAAGACTGTCAAGGGCGGAGTAAAGGCGCAGCCGGAACGAGCGATCTGCTTTTTCCTCGCCCCCACGCCCCCATAATCCCTGTCAAGCAAAATCGCGCAACCCACTCTATCCAAACGAGATAAACGGACAAACTCGTCTCCCCATCCTGCTACAATTGAATAGGGGGCCTTCGTCTGTCTGTTGGCAGCATCGGCGATGAGCGAGTTATTGTGAATCGAGACAAATTCAACATCCGGGATCGAACTTCACAAAGGCAGTCACGACTAGTCATGACTCAAAACCCGACAAGTCGAGACTTAACATCCCTGGATCGAAGACTATAAGACTTTTTTCACCCAAGGAAAGGAGGTACAC
>JBEKCX010000484.1:0-4008 GCA_050014655.1 Occallatibacter sp.
GACCCCAATTCGCGCACCTACAGCGGGTTTTGGAACCTATCGCGCCACCACACCTTCTTCGGCAACGCCGATTTCCTCTGCCCCTTCAAACTCATGCCCCTGGAGCCTCAATTCCTCAAGTCCCTCGAAGCCAAATGGACCTTCACCATCGTGGACATGGACCGGCGTCTCGTGGCCTTCAAGGACCAATCCATCGGCAAAATTGCCTCCTGGAAGTGGGAATTTGGAGACAACGAAACCTCCACCGAGCAAAACCCAATCCACACCTACACAGCCCCCGGGGCGCGCACCGTCGTGCTCACGGTCACAGGGGCGGATGGCGCCACAAACCGCTTCTCCAGAGTTTGGGACGTTACCTTGAAATAACCATGAATCTCCTCCATACTGTCCAGGAATTCTTTGCCCGCCTTGAACTCGTCCCCGCCGTGCTTCTTTTCCTCTTGCTGGCGGCGCCCGACGCCACGACCACCAGCAAGGTCTTCAACGTCCTGGACTTCGGCGCAGCGGGCGACGGCCTACCGTGGACACCGTTGCCATTCAGCGGACCAGCAAGTGGGGAAACTGCTGCATGAACTTGCCGGATCGCGCGATGGAGGTGTGAACCGCAAAAACGGCAGCATGGGCGGCCAGGACGGCGCAATACACCGTGGAATAAACGATAATAACCGCCTGTCATATTTAATCGCATTTAATTGCAAGGCGCTGGTTTGCAATGACTTGGATTATTCTGTGTGGCTTTCATTGAGATTATTTTCGGGGAAAATGCTGCAAATCCGGAAAACCATTTGATTCTAAACCAAGGGTGCATGGTTTCCCGGTCGTCCGGCGCGCTCCTATTTTACTTGCTGCCAAACAGTCCATACCGCTTCAGCATCACAAACCAAAGGACCACCCCGGCCAGGAAGACCACCAGAAACAACGGAACCACGGACCACTGCGTTTTCACGGCGAATTGCCCGGGTTGGAAATAGGGTCCCAGATAAGCATCGCGCAGGATATCTCTCATGACGGACATGCAGGCGATCACCACGGCCAGGATGCCCGGCACGTAGAAAGCGGCTGTCCGGATGCTCTCTTTCCGCAGGGCGTCAGACATGAGGAAGATCGCTGCGAGGCCGCCGGCAAAGCCAATGAGAAGCAGACTGGTCGCCAGCAAGCTGTCGCCCATGAACAACATGCGCAGGTCGCGCGGCAGGCTGGCCAGGAAGGCGATGCCCACGACCAACTGCGCCATGGTGGCGTACATGAATGCCTTGCCGCCAAATCGCAGCAGTTGGCGGGCATACTCAGGGTCGCGTTTCCAGTTGGCCAGTGCCAGGAATACCAGAAGCAGCCCTCCCACTGCCACGGCGGCCACGACGAAGTGCAGAAACCGGGGGATCAGCGTTGGCTCCGTCAGGTTGAGGTTCCAGCCCCCGGGGTTGGCGAAGTACTTTCCGGCCCAGCGCGAGGGAGTCTGGCTGAGGGTGAGATTATTGCTGAACAGCAAGCCGATCAGGAAGACCAGGATCACACTCAACAGCATCACGCCACCGGCTCGTCCACTGGGCCGCCCGCCCCGGGACGACACGTAATAGAAACCGTAATAAGCGGTCGTGAGGAAGACCAGCACCAGAAACCAGGGCCAGGCCATCAGGATGGACGACGTGTAGAAAAACTGCCCGTAAAGAACCTGCACGAACAGCAGCGGCGCGATGCCCAGAGTGATGGTGGCCGGCAACAGCACGGGCAGCTTCTTGGCAATGTGAAGAAACATGCGCCCGCTGCGCTCGTCATGCTTGGATCGCCACTTCGAGACCAGCGCCAGCACGCCTCCCCCCAGCACGAAATTCATGGCCAAAATGTGGAGGAAGAACGTCGTCAGCAGCAGCAATTTGAAGACCCAATAGGGCGCGGGCAGCGGGTTCGGGTCCAAAGTTGGAATCATGTTGGGTGGCGGCATCTTCAGCTTCCTCCTGGCGCGGCGTTGGCGGATCCCTTCATGCCGCGGTGCGTATTGATCCATTGCACCAACGCGATGCGCTGCGGCTCGGAAAGCTTCAGGTCCGGCATGATCGCAAACACCGACGTTAAGTCCTTCAGGGCTGCAACGGCGGCACTTGGATCCTTCGCCAGGGTCTTGAAGAGAGGAGTTCCGGCGCTGAGCGGATGGCACATGGAACAGTTCTGCTCGAAAACCGTCTCGCCGTCGCTGGCGGCAGCCGCCGCCGTGGCAAAGACGGGCTGGACCGTGCTCAAATACGCTGCCAGCGCGGCGCGCTCCGCATCGGTCCCGGCGAACGGCGGCATCACGCCATTGTGCATGAATTCAATGCCGCCCAGCATGGCTTGAATCTTGCCCTGGTCCCACTGGCGCAAAGCCAGGTACTGTTTGACCCCCCGGTAGGCATCTGTCGTGTGGCAGCTCTCGCACTCGACTCGAAATATCTCCCCGCCCACCGCCGCCTGATCGCTCTTGGTCAGCTCACGATGGCTGATCCATTTGGCCGACTTCAGAATGCCGGCGGCGTTGACTTCGTCCACGCTGAACCCGCCATCGCCCGGAATCTTGGCCGAATAGAGCGAGTTTGCGTATAAGTAATTGGCGATCACGAAAGGCTTGCGGATGGACTCGCGGACGAACTCGAAAGAACCCATCGCGCCCAGCGCGACCAGCGCGACCGGCAGGCTGAAAGCCAGGCGCATCCGCCCCGGCCGGAGCAGGGTCAGCAGGGACAACGCGAAGGTCACGCCCAGGAAAATAACGGCAAACCAGGCGAAATGTGTGGCGGTGGGCATCGGGCCGCGGGTTCTGGCCCACACATCGGCGGGAATCTGGCGGATATACCACCACGCCAGCGCCGGCAAAACCGCCAGGCCGGGCACAATCCAACAGGCGCTCCACCGCACCAGGCGCGCCTTCAGAACCGCGTCCTGCTGCAAGCTGGCGGTCATCAAAGCATAGACGCCCGCCAGCGCCAGGGCAATGCCGAAGCGAAACGCCAGCGACGGAAAGAAGGTGGGATTGAAAAAGCCCTTCCAGAACTGGTGGTTCTCCACCCAACTTCCAGAGGTCAGCATGAAGGTGATGATGCCGTTGATAACCACCATGCTGGCCAAGGCGGCAATGAAATAGACCCACCCAAACCACTCATGCAGCCGCCCTTCCAGCTTGTCCCAGCCGTATAGATAGAGCAGCGCGGCGGTGATCTCGACAAAGAAAAACACCCACTCAATGGCCCATCCCCACACGTAAACATGGATCAGGTTGCTCGTGGCCGTCGGTCCGATCAATCCAATCGTAAACCAGATGCCCACCCCGCTGATCGCCCCAAATACCACCGTCACCAGCACAAAGAACTTGGTATGCGCCTTCAACCAGCCCAGCAGCGCCTGATCGTGGTTCCGCCGGGCTTTGCGTTCCGTCAACACCAGGAAAAGCCCGCCTCCAACCGCGAAGTGAGAAACAAACACATGAAGAATCGCCACCAAAGCAATCAGAAATCCGGCGCCAAAGGCGACCTCCCAAACTGGATAGTTCATGCGGCTCCTCCTGTTGCTTTACTCGACGCTGAGCAGGCGGGGGAGAATTGGCTCTTGCCACCACTCATGGTCCGATACTGGCAGAAAGGGGCCGGGATGTCAAAGGGCAATTCTTGCGGGCTGGGAAAGACTGGGAACATCATGACCCTGCTGGGTGCAGGCATTCATCTGCTCCCAACGCCTGGCGCGAACTTTCGCCCCGGCCACCATACGAGGGCCTTTTCCGTGCTGGATGGAAAGAGGGCCTTCCCGGCTTGAATATCCCCATCTACAATGAAAACCGGCCCCAATCCCTGGAATAAAAAATTGTCCGAGGCGATTATTCCTTTCAAACTTTCACGGTTGCACACGGCAAACCGAGCAGAAAAATCTTGTATGCCTCCGGGTGCGCCATTTTCAGTTCCTTCTTGGCCGCTGTCACCAAGTCGCCGACGACGATGGTGCTCTGGTATTTCATCGAACCGGCCTGCTCCATCTCCACTCCCT
>JBEKCX010000485.1:0-7452 GCA_050014655.1 Occallatibacter sp.
TTGGCGAAAACTCAACGGCAGCACGTTGCTGCCGGAGGTGATCGCAGGAGTGGTCTTCAAAGATGGAACGAAGCTCGCCGCTTAAACTGTCGCGGCCATCCACTACTTTTGGGAATATCTCCCCTGGAGTTACGCGGAACTTCAAGACCATCTCGGCGGCTCGCTCCGCGCAGCGGCGGCCGGCGGCCACGAGGAAATCGTCCGGCAACTTCTCGCCTGGGGCGCCGATCCCAACGCTCCAAGCCCCATCGGACAGACCCCGCTCATGTGCGCGGCCGGGGTGGACAATTCCACCGCCGTTGCCCGCCGCCTGATCGCCGCCGGCGCCAACGTGAATGCCCGCGATCATCGCGGGCGCACCGCATACGTGGCGGCGATCGCCGCCCAGGACAACCCCTTGATCGTTATGCTTTCGGGAATCGCACAATCGACCGGGGATCATCGTTAATTTTTCAACTCTCACCGATGAACTGGTAAATCCGCATCGCGTAAAAACTGTCGATGACCAAACCGCCGGCCAGAGCATCGAGCGTCTGACGGCCCTCAACGCACCCGGAAGGACTCGAACCTGCAACCCTCGGTTCCGAAGACCCATAATTTGAGGGCTTCATTGGACACTCCAAGGTTCGTTGCGATCAGGACTTGCAACGTCAAACTAGCTTTCTCCGAGCTTTGCAGGACTCGCAGATTTTAGCGGGATTTCCAACCAATACTATGGTTTCCCTGACAACTCTGACGCACTTCTAGTGCGTGCGTTACGTGAACCGCATCCTTTTGTCGAGAGCGTTTACGCACGAAACCAGTACGCAAAACCACGGACTTCGCGGATGTTCGATGTCGATCGGGATCCCAATCGCGTCTCACATAAAAATGTACTGATTGGAAATGAAAGGTACTCATTCCCGCAATGCTGTGCGACTCGAAATCGAGCCAAATGTTGTAACGTTTGCGTCAAACAAGCGGACGACAGGCTCTTGAGACGGCATTTGGGTTCTTCTCGGCCTTCCAGCTAGACCTGCCGCGGATTTGCAGTAATTGTGAACGAATTCGACGCGCCAATGAGAAATATATCGGCATTGGCCAACAGGCGATATGTTCCGGCGGCGTCGATTGAAATGCCTTTGAACGTCGCTATGCCGTTGACCGCTCGGACCGCTGCAAGGTCAAGGATCGATCCGCAACGGGATTCGCTCTCCAGCCACAAGGTGACGTATGAATCGAAGCCCGTCTCCAGGTTTCCGTACTGATCCTCGACATCAACCACGATTGTCCCAATTGAGCTTCCGGCGCTGGCGCCGCTCGGCTGCTGGACAAACACGAGCTTGGCAGGCCGGTCTGGCGTTACCTTGAAGCTCTGAGACATGGCCGCCGTGTCGTCGCCATCGGTGGCCTTCAGGGTATACGTGCCCGCCGTGGTCAGGAAGAGATGGTCGAAGGTTGCCACGCCGTGCTTGGCGTTAACGGTGACGGTGCCGCCAAGGATGCCGGGACCGCTGGCGACGCTAAGCGTGACCGTCGAGTTGTCACTGGCTACGAGCTGTCCCTGACTATTCTCGATTTGAACAACGACAGGATCGATTTCCCCGGCAGTTGAATCGCGAGGCTGGACGGAAAACACCAGCTTGTCGGCGGCAAGGATGGTAAATGTCACCGGACTGCTTTGGACAGCAGAGTAACTCGCGCTTCCCGCAAACGACGCGACGACGGTATACGTTCCTGGAGTGCTGGGCGCGGTGGCTGAAGCGGTGCCCGTCGTTGTATTCCCGGTGTAATAGGCGAACGTGGGGCTGACACCCTGCAAACTACCGGCGGGCGATATGCCGGGTGCGCTGAGCAACGCCGTGGCGGGGAAGGGTGAACCATTGGCCACGCCACCGGCATCGGTAACGGTGAGAGTTGGCGTGACCTGTCCACCGTTTTGGATCTGAACGCTGCCCGTGAATCCGCTGCTGCCGCCCGGATCCGCGAAGTTGCCGGCGCCGACGACAATACTCCCTGCTCCGGCCAGCGGTCCGGAGACGACGACCTGGCTTCCGGCACCCGAGATTTCCAGCGTCGCGCCCGAGTCGACGGTGATGCCATTGGGGAAGGTGAGTTGTCCGATCAGGTCGAACGTGCCCGCCTGGATGGTGAGAGGGTTATCCAGCACCGGGTCGCCGATGCTGGAGACCTGTTGAAGGATGCCGGTGTGTGTGCTGGCGAGCATGACGAAGGCCGGGCCGGTGCCCAATGCGTCGAAGTTGGTGACCTCCACGAGACCGCTGTGATAGTTGATATTGCCGTTGTAGTTAGGATTGCTACTGGAGACGGCAAAAAGGGTTGAATCAAGGATAATCGTTCCCGCGCCAGTGATTGATCCGGTTATTGCCAATGTTTGAAAGACATCCAGGGAAGAACCGGCCGCCAGATTCAGGGTTTGGAGCAGTTTGAAGCGGCCCTTGGAGGTCATGGTGACTGATCCGGTGACGTTCACGGGGTTACTGAGAGCGGCCACGCCGGTGGCGAAGTCTTCTATAAAGCCTCCCTGGAGGTTCAGGGGGCCCGTTCCCAGAGCGTAGATATCGGAAGCGTCGTAATCCTGGATGTCGCCGGATTCCAGCGTCACCGTGCCGGTATAGTTTAGGGAGACGCCCGTGCCGGTCGTTGTGTTGGTGGACAACGTGCCGTTCTGAACGTCGATTCCGCCCGCTCCCGAAAGGGTCAGAAGTTGCGCCATTGCGCCGCCCTGGATGACGAGCTGATTGCCCGTGCCAAGCAGGTTGGCGCCAAGGATCAACTGCCCCGAGTCACCGGAGAGAAGGCCCGGCTGCGTAAGGACGACTCCGGCGGCAACGCTGCCGGTGAGAGTTGTCACACCCGGACCATCGAGGGCAAGCGTTCCGGTTCCCTGCACGCCACCGGAGAGACTAAGTTGATCGGTGGAGTTCAGCGTGTCTATTTCCGCCGTGCCATTCACGGTGATCGGGCCGGTAAACGTCACATTGCCCCCCACAACCAGGTCCGCAAAATTAATAACGGCCGGTTGCCGAAAAATCAGTGGATTGTTCAGTGTCACGGTTTGCGTGTTGCCGCTGGCATCAATGACAGGCTCGGTTCCGGAGACCGAGTTCTGGATGAACAACGGCCCGGTGCCCAGGAGAGCCGATTGGGTTGTGGCCAGAATTTTGCTGTTGCCCCCCAGGGTGATCGTTCCGCTGTAGCCGCTTGCCCCTGTTGAACTCAAAACTGCTCCCTGTCCCAGACTAATTCCGCCGTTTCCGCTGAGGTTGGGCAGGAGTTTGATGCTGCCACCTGTTACACCCACCTGGTTCGTTGTGGTCAGCGGTGCCAGGAGATTAGCGCCCAAATCCAGCTCGCCCCCGAGGGCGCTGCTGGGTTCGGCGCCTCCGTCGAAACCCAGAGTCAACGCGGCGGGTATGTCTCCGGTGACGGTGACGGTACCCGGGCCGGTAATGTTCAATGCGTCAGTGGGTGCTGTTTGCTGCATGCCTGCGAGAAGTTGCAACTGGTCGCTGGCGCCAACGGTGTAAATGTAGTCGTTTCCGTTGAGGGTCAACACGCCCTGAAGTGTGACATTGCCGGTGGTCATTACCGCGGAGCTTCCCGCAAACGAGAGGTTCGTGAGCACGCCTTGGGTGCTGACCGAAGCGTCGATAGTTGCAAGACTTGACCCTGGTCCGGTGCTCGTATCCACCACGATCTGAGCGGTTCCGAACTGGCTTGCGGTCGGCGAGACCACGAGGGTGCCCCCGCCCTTCGCCAGGGTAATTTTGCCATTGTAGCTGGTGTCCCCGCTCGACAAAAGCGTCCCGCGATAGACGAATATATTGCTGTTTGGCCCTAACAGCGTTGGTTCGATGACGACTTCATCCTGGCACCAAACCTCTACGCCGTCGATGTCGCCGTAGAGCATGGTGGTTCCCAGGCCGCCCGAGACAAAAATTGTTCCTGATCCCTGAATGCCGCCGCGTAGGATTACTTGATCGTCGCTCGAAAAGGTATCAATTTCGCCTTCCTGAAGAGATCCCAAGGGAGGGGTCACGTTCGTCGGAATGATCACGGCGCCATCGAACGTGATTGTGCCCTTAATTTGAAGAGGAGAGTAGAAGAATAACATTAACGCGTTCGGCAGAACTACGTTGTCCGAGGCCTGGGAGGCGTCGAGTATCATCTTCGAATTTGTGGAAGAAGCCGAGACCGTGATTGTCCCGGTTCCCAAGTCTTCATAACCATCCAGCAGCTCGACGGTTGTCGGACTGTTCGCATAGCTATTCGCCATGACGACACTTCCGCTGAAGCCCGAGGCCCCATCCGATATGAGGGTGGCACTATTAATGACGATCGAGCCCGATCCGCCGAAACTGCTTAGCAATTCACCCGTGGCCCCATTATCGACCTCGAAAGACCCCTGGACATTGGCGCCCAGCACGACGTGGTCAAAGCATTGTACTTCCGTATTTGTGCTAATTTCCCCCTCGATCGTGCAGACCCCATTGACGAAAACCGCGCTTTGACGGACTAACCCCTCGCCCAAACTCACCCCGGTTCCAGAAAATCCTCCGCTGAACTCGATCTGGTCGGTATCGCTACTTGTACCGTTCGTCGAGGTTTGGATCGTGGCCTCGCTCGGCGTGGTCGTCGCAAGGTTGACGGGCGCGCCAAACGCGATCTGACCTTTGATCGTCAAATCAGCAGAATTCTGGAGAGTGAAAGGATTGTTCAAGGTGATGATTTGTCCGGGTGAGCCTGATGCATCGAGGACCGGAGCCGTTGTGATGCCGCCGCCGCCCGTGGGATTGGTGACGATCACAGGACCGGTTCCCAGATCATTCGCGTTGGGGGTCAATTGCACGATAGGGGCTGTCGTGCCATTGTTATCCAGATCACTAACTCCGTCGTAGCCGCCGGCGCCGTTCGACGTGAGCGTCCCGCCCTGGAGATCGATTCCGCCCGAGCCTTTGAGGCTGTTCATCAGCTGGAGAGTGCCGCCAGTGACGACCACCTGGGGCGTTCCACCTAGCGCAGCTTGCAAATTGGCGCCCAGGTCCAATTCACCCGAAGCGACATTCAGCTGAATGGTGGACGCGAGATCGCCCGTCAGCTGGACCTTTCCGCCGCCTTTGATGGTGATGGTTCCGGTCCCTGAGATTGCACCGGCGTCCACCAGTAACACGTCAGAGGAGGCGGTCGGCGCAAAGGCGGCGGCGCTGTTGATCTGCACCGTTCCGCCCAAGATAAACTCCGGATCGGTCGCCAGCGTCGCGCCGTCCTGCATAATGATGTCGTTATCGATGGTGTCGTTGCTGTCAGAAGTGTTGGCGAGGGTGACTCCCGCCGCGCCCGCGCCGATGGTAATCGTCCCATCGCCAAATTCGTCGGCCAGATCGTCGTCGTCGATGGTAACTCCAGCCGCCAGGGTGGTTCCGCCGCTGTAGTTATCGTCCTGGGCGAAATCGACCGTTCCATTTCCGGCGACGGTCAAGCCCCCGCCCCCGCTGAGCGTTGAGTTAATCGTCAGATCACCGGTTTGGTCGCTGATCGTCGGCGAATCAACCAGCGTTGTGTCGATATCGTAGGTGTTATTGCCCGCTTCAGACGTCAACCCGCCCGTCAGGGATATCGCATTGCCTGTCAAGGTGTACCCACCGCCCCGGATGTCGATCGTGTTGATCGTCAACCCGGCGATGTCATTATTCGGTGAGAGCGGCGCCCCCGACTGGAAAACCAGACTGTCTCCGTTCACGGGCGCCTGGTCCTGATCCCAGTTTTGCGGATCGCTCCAGCTCGTGCCATCTCCTCCGCCGGTCCAGGTGAGGGTGTTGGCGTCAATCGTGAAAGGATTGCTGGTGACCGTGGAATTTGCGCTGGGGCTGCTGGCGAGCAGCGTGTATGTACCCCCCTGGTCGTCGACCGAAAGATCCGTGAACGTCGCTACGCCGTTGACCGCGGCCTCGGTCGTCGTGCCGCTCAGGGTTCCGTTTCCGCCCTGCAAAGTGAGCGTGACATTGCCGTTGATCGAAGTATCCAACTGGTCGCTGGAATTAAGGAATTCAACAGAGACATTGGGGAGGGTCTGGCCCTGCGGCGTATCGACCGGCTGGGCGACAAACTGCAGCGTGTCGCCCGGAATATTGTAAGTCGTCAGTTCCAACGTCGATGTGATTCCGTCGGAGCTCGCGTCAGTCTGCTCGACGATGCCAACCTGCGGCGAAAAATAGGTCGTCGTAGTGTCACTGCTCTGCGTCCCATCGCTTTGCGTGACTGTCTTGTCAATCGTAATCGCATAGACGTTGAACGTTCCCGCCGGAACGGTCAGCGACGAAAGCGATTCCGATGCCAGGGTGATTGTGGTCGATTCGTCGTTGGAACTGGTGGTCGTATCCCCATCGCTCGTGGTTTCGATTGTTATGTTATCGGTGTCGCTCTCGGCCACGGGAACATTCGCCGTCAGGCTCGCCGGTAGCGCCACTTTCGGTGGGGTAAAGATGTCGGTCTCCGTGGTATCTTTGCCGATGCCGACCTCGGCGTATTGCACGAGCCCCGCGCCGGTCATCGCATAGTAATCCTGATTCGAGGTGGTGAGAGTCGCTCCGTTAGAGGCGGTTTCGGTGGTGCTTAAGTCCTGTTCGATCGCCGAATTTCCCGAAGGCGCCGTGGCCGGGCCGACATTGGTGCGGGTCGCTGTTCCCGAAGCTGAAACGCCGTTCCCGCTGGCGGTAACCGTGTACGTCCACACCCCGCCGCTCGCCGTTGTAAAGGGTCCGAGGATCGTCGCGGCGCTGACGCTTAATAGCCTACGCGGCTCAAGCGTCTCGATCGGGATTGCGCCGCGCAGCTTACGCAGCTGATCCGCCTTTTTGCGAAACCGATTTCGTCCCACAGAGCCCTTATTGCCCGTTTTTCCAAGCATCTTTATCTCCCACTGGTTGAGATAATAGTCCCGCTCGCCGCCTGGCGGATTTGACTTCCAATTTTTTTGGAGCCTAAAAAGAGTGGCAAGGCAACAATACGCTAAATCGTGTACGTCCGGGCAAGGGCTGGCATACATGAAAAAGCTCTCCCGGTCACTCTCGCGTCTGGTCTCGCATTGGAGAAGGCGCAGCCACTGTATTCTGTGGCACAGCGCAGGTGGATGTTTGCCACCTTATTTGCAGAAGATGGACTGTGGGAGCATCGGTGCTTTGCACCGAAGGTGTCTCGGTGCCAAGACGCTGCTAACAGTCTTTTAAATCACGGAATTGAGCGATTTGCGGCAAAATGCGGCCAGCCGGTTCAGAAAATCGTTGGCGGCCGAAGACATTCATAACTACCTTAAGGACTGAACGTTAACGCAGTGGAGAAGACGAGATTCGAACCAGGGAGTCGTTGCTCGCTGCTCTGATCGACTTTTTCAAGGATAATCCCGCCTGGGAATGACCTGTCCTTTATCGTTTTTGGGTATCCCCAAGGGTA
>JBEKCX010000486.1:0-2856 GCA_050014655.1 Occallatibacter sp.
ATAATCAAGTGTTTGATGAGGAAATGCAGCAGTGGGAACAAATGGTGGATGAAAGGTCAATCATGCCCCTGCCCGCCATTACCGGTGAAACTAAAACAAAAGACTTGGAAAAATTAACTCACCAGATATTTCACGATTCCTGGGTTATCGATTTAATTACCATGAACGATGAGCAGCGCCGCGACAAACAGCGCAACTGGTGGTTTGTGATACTCGGGACGCCGATCATTTTAGCGGCGTTAATTTTAGGTTTGAAGGTGCTGCATTAATGAATACGACAACAACAACGGCCTTAATCACCCGTGCGGCAGCAAAAGGTATGCCAATCAGCGAAGGATCCTTTATTCTAATTACCTTGATGTTTGTTATGGGTCTTATCGTGGGTTATATCATCATCACGACTATGCGTAAGAAAAATACCAGTAAACCCAAGCGGGGCATTCAAAGCAAAGTACCGCCGAAAGATAAAACATCCCGTTCTAACGAATCCGAGCCGGATTGGTTAAAGAATTTCAACAAGAAATTGGACGATATGCAGCGTCAACTGAATCCCGACATGCCCCCACCTCAACCGGCACCGGCGGAAGTTCTGCCAGAAGAGCCTAAACCGGTTGAATCCTGGAGTAAAGAGGGCGTCGTTAACGCTGAAATCGTTAACCCGGTTGCCCGGACTATCGGATTCTACCATGTCGATTTAGTTCCGAATAAAGACTATGGCCGCTCCTGGCTGATCGGCGGCAAGAATATCTACTCTCTCAGAATCAACAACAAGAATGAGCTGGAGAAGATGCTGCACAACGCCACAATGGAACATCCGACCAGCGAAGTTTACGAAGCGATTCAAACCAAAGACGATATCAAAGAAGTATTCGGCAATCACGACGAGGGTGATAACAAACTCAAAATCGGGATGCTGGTGCTGGCGGCCTGCGTCGCGCTCTTCCTGATGTTCATGGCCGTTTACAAGGGTGGTAAATAATGGACGATAAAACAGTTCAGGGTAATGGTCACGACCCCGAAATGGACGATACCAAACTTAAAAGCTGGTTGAATAGCGGCGACTTTGACGGCGCGTTTCAGGGTAACGGCATACCGAGCGCCATTGATAAGTTTGTCGAGCGTGGCGATAAAGTCGAGGACTTGCTGCTCCGCAGCCACTTCCGCAGCGTGGCCCACATGAATGCCACCATCCGTTTATATCGTAAGGCTGTGCATTTTAAGGATACCGAACTTCAGGAATTTATCTTGAACCACGTGGCCGGTTATCCTGCCATCGGCGGCGCCCGTATCGACATTCTGCTCAAGGCCGTCGTCGGCCAGCTGGAAGCCCAGCAACAAAAAAAGAATAGCCGCTTGCGCAATATCCTGCTCGGCAATCAAGAGGACAAGAAACATGACAACAGTCAGTAAACCACTGAATGAACTGGCGCTCGCGGATTCGCTTCGGAATGAAAATGTCTTGGCATTCTCTACCGACTCCGATGTCCCGGCGCAAAATTCCGCCCGGTCGATGAAAGTCAGGAAAGCGCCATCACTTTTTAATGTGATCACCGGTCCGCGCGGTAGTTTAAAGACCCTGCTTCTCACCATGCTCGCCTGCCGCAACCTCCTGAAATGCTTCTATTTCCGCTATTACGGCATTACTAAGCACGTCTGGACGAACTATCCCATCGGCTTTTATCACCGTTCAATGCTTGACGATAAAGTTTACTATCTCAAGCCGGAACCGCTGAATATGGAATCGTTATATACCTTCGACGCCGGGCTGGCGTCCGGCTGGGTGTACATCGACGAAATAGACCAGTGGTACGACCGGCAGGATTGGGCGGCCGTCACCCAAAAACTGACAAACGCCGTCATAACACAAATACGGAAGCGTGAATTATCGCTCGGCGCGACTACACAGAACTTCCAGTGGCTCAATGCCCGGGCCCAGTTCCAGACCGACACACTGATTAACTGCCGTGAGGCCGCCTTCACGCCCTGGGGACGCAAGTTCGGTTTGCAAATGGGGCATGTCAGCTTCTTGACCCTTAAAGATTTGTCGGGCGTCAATACCGGCTATCAATATGCCGAGAACTTCCGCACTTACAACACTAAACTCCTTCACGGCGAGCGCTATTGGGATAAGTACGATACCAATTTTCAGTTTGACCCGATGGAAACAAAGGCGCGTTATACCATCAAGCGTGATGCCAAGACATTAGTATTAGGTCCGGGCGGTTATAAGGTTGAATCTGCCAACCAATTAGACGATATGAACAGTAAACAGTCCAACCCGGATGTCGCCTTATTCTCTGACGTTATTGAGGAGTTTAGAGAACAAGGGAAAGTAAGTGTTAAACCGTATGAAATATGGTCGAAGGCTAATGAACTTGGTTGGCACGGTACTACCAGCCAGGGCGGTTCCATTTTAGGAATTTTGGGCCTCGCGCGTAATAGATATGAATATATATTAGACCGAAATGCAGACATAAATGAAGATGCAGGCAACCGCAGTGTGTGTGGGGGTAAACCTTCCCCTCATACCCCAAATTCTAATAAAAAAGCAAAGGCCAAGGCAAAGGCTAAAAGCCAGGAAGGAAAGTGAATGGAATTAATCGTCGTAACTCTGGCGATCATCGGACTGGCGTTCTGGCGGCAGACACGGCCGCTTAAAATAGTCGCCGGATTACTGTCGCTAGTCTTTGGCGGATATTGGATCACGCTGTTTCCGGGCGTCTGGATTTATTGGGCGTCAGGCGTCGCCTACATGGTCGTCGGTATATACTTATTGCTCATGTCGGGAGATCGGGGCGCATGAAAAAAATATCATTGAGCATGAAATTATTCAGGATAGGAGTGCCGGCGTGCCTA
>JBEKCX010000487.1:0-16150 GCA_050014655.1 Occallatibacter sp.
GATGGCGCTCTTTTCGATACCTTTGGTTGCCATCCATGCGTCGATCAGTGCATTGCCGAAGTCATCGGGAAGAGCGTCGGCCAGCATCGAGGGAAGGCCGAAATACGTTGCCTCCGGAAGCGCGGGGAAAGTGAATGTCTGGCGGCGATCCGAGAGGGGCATCGTCAGCGGCGCCAGTTCTATGTCCTGCCTCTTCCAGGATGGCTCGTACTCGAAGGCGTAGCATCCGAGCGCTGGGTCTGCTGTTGCGGCTCCTACCCTCGTGCCCCATATGAGCACTTCAATGACATCGACGGGCTTCATAGAAGCCTGCCCCGTGATCCGGAAGATTGGCGTACCCGCCGCCTTGCTTTCGAACTGCGTAGCAGAGCTAAAGGGCTTACCGACGGCTTGGGAGCAAGCAATTCCAGGCCATCTAAGGAGTCAAGAGCCTTTAGGAATCGCAGGAGCGACTCGACAGTTGACCCTCGGCCAGCTTCGAGATTTCTCAGTGCTCTCTCGGATAGCCCAGCCTTCTCCGCAGTGGTAATTTGATCGAGATTCTTTGAGAGACGAAGAGCCTGAAGCTGTTCTCCAAGCAGGACTTGGAGTTCCGAGATCGACCTAAAGGATAAATCGCTCATGTCGGAATAATACTACCGATTAGAGCGCAAAGCAACGATAATCGGTAAAACTATGCCGTTTATGCGAAATGTATCCAAGTCGTAGGCCGCGACTTGATCGGTAGCGCGGCAAACCTCGCCGTTCAGGGCGGGGTCAAGAGCGCGGACGGCGAAGCCGTCCAGGGGTTTGAATTAATGGGGAGTCTGATGCTGTTCGAGTACTGGCGGATGACTGCGATGGGGTCCGAGACAATTCTGCCCGGGATCGCCAAGTTGCAGAAGAGCGTCGACGGAATTCTTCAGGCCGAGGGCAGCCCACTTCAGTTCGGGACCCCGACTCCAACTACCGGAACGCTGGTTTTACAGGTGTGACGAGCGTCCTGATGTGCGTCGATCACTTGGAACTAGGTTTGCGATGTCCGCTACACTGCGAACCCGCTGCTGCAATAGAGTTATGCCTCGATTCAAATGAGCGCGGAAGTATCCTTCGAGATCTTCCATCCCTAATCCATCTTGATGAAGACGCTGTTGCAAGAGGGCGATATAGAGGACATCGTACTCACCAAGGAGCGTATATCTATTGAATTCTCTCTCTTCCTCTGCAAACTCGCTCGGATTCGGGATCTTTGTCTCCTCGAGTGACAAACAGAATCCCATCCGGCAAAGCAGATTTGGAGTCAGTCCAGTGCGGCCCGCAAGGAAGCGAAGGCGATTCGATGCGTCCTTGGTTAGGCGAATCTTAGTGAATCGCATATTACTTTACCTCCTCAAAATATCCATGGCGAACGAGGGTGCTTTGAGTGCCCATATCGAATGACAACTCGTACGACCGGGCAATTGATCCTTCAAGAAGGGGGATGAACTTCCTATCAATCTCACTGTCAGTGGAGAGGATGATGACTTGATGGCTTGCGTTCGGGAAATAACGCTGACCCAACAGAGCCCGGTGATCCCGATCCAATCTCGCTAACGGCGTGTCGATGATGATCGGAAGAGGTCTCCCCGACACCCGTGCGAGAGCCCACAGGACAGAGATGGCATAGATCTGCTTTTCACCGGATGAGAGTTCGCTCTTAGGAACCAGACGTGAATGACTATCTTTCATCGACACTAGGAATGTAGTGGGATTGATGCTGATCGACCTGTCAATCCGCTTTCTCGAAAGCAAATTGAAGCACCGTGTCACCTCGGCTTCCACTTGTCTGATCTTCTTCGTGACCAGCGCGTCCTTGAATTCAACGAGGGCACTCTGGACCCTGGCCGCCTTCTCCAGTGAGGCTCGCTGCAGGTTGGTGGATGCGAGGGTATTGACCGCCTTTAGGTAGTTGCTCTCTGCCTGATGCAATGCCTCGCTTGCCTGTTCCAACTCAGCCCGCCTCCGGGCTGCTTCGACGCTGGCGTCGGCTAGTCGCTTGCGCGCCTCGTTCAATTGATCGATGAGAGGCTGTAGTACATCGTCTTGAGGCGCTCTTGAAAGGTCTCGTTCCACTTTTTGCTGCTCGCGATACAGTATTTCTAGCTCTTCTGCGGTGGCTCGCAGGATACCTGGAAGCGAATCGAGTGCAGTGTGGGCCCAGACCCTCACCTGCTTTTCCTGTTCATGCGAAAGATCGTGCAAAATTGAAGCATTGACAGAAAATGTGGGTTGATGAGTCTTCTTGATAACGGTTGCGACCGCGTCGAATTCTGGGATGGTTCCAAAGGAAACGCTCTTTCCGCCCCTCTTTACTTTGATGCCTCGAAGCCGAGCGAGAGTGGCCTTCGCCGCACTGATAAGCGTTTCGTCAACCACTACGCCGACACGAACATCCTGCTCAGCGGTGAGCTGCTCCAAGAGAGACTTTAGCAGTTTCGGAGCGAGTGCAATCGGGAGCAGACCGTGGGTGTTGTCTCTGACCACGCCTTCAAGGTCCGTTACTCTCGAAGCGATCTGTCGTTGCCGCTCTCCCAGTCGCCCTCGGTTCCTTGCGTAGGCGCCTCCTTGCTCTTGAAGATGCTGTTCTAGTGTTTGAATCTCCGAAACCAGCGCCTCAACGATTGCGTCCGCCGATTCCGCCTCCCTCTTGTAGTGGTCGCGGCGTATACGGAGGGTCTCCGCCTCATTGTTAAGGTTCGCCAATTCAGTGGCCGCATGATCTTCGGACGCCGCGCGTTGGACCGCCCGTGAGCGATAGATGTTCAGATCAGCATTGAGCTTTTCGATGATGTCGGTGCCAAGCAGATCTCTCACTGCATCGGACAGTGTTTTCCTGTCTGAATCATCCTCGGCAAGCAGTTGCACCTTTTCGCCGTCGAAGAAGAAGAGGTCGGAAACGCCGATCGGAATCAGTTCCTGAACAAAATCCTGCCAATGAGCCGGGTCCACGTCGGTTATGGGTGTCCCATCGCAGGAAAGGTCAAACCGTTCGTTGACCCCACCACTCGCGGTTCTCTCCCACCGCCGGACGGCTGCGTATGTTCGAATGCCATCCTGATCCCCGTAATCAAATTCGATCTGCACCGATGCGGACCGAGAAGGAACAGAGGTTGACGGATCCCGATGGATACGGTCGAGCAGATAGCATTCGTACCTGTCCTGCCTGGAAGTAGTCCGTGAGGCAAAACGCCCATAGAAGCAGAGTCGGATGGCCTCCAAGAAGGTGCTTTTACCTGAGCCGTTCTTACCACCGATCAGGATGACGTTGCGGTTCCCATCCGTTGCGAGGTCGAGGCTTTGCTCTCCGGCATAAGTGCCAAAATTGTGCAGGGTGAGGCGCTTCAAGATCATTGACGCTCCTCGACCGGTCCTTTGGCAAAAAGCTCTTCAGTGGTCCGCCAGTCCTCCTCAATGACCGACGCGAGCCTTCGCTGGATCGACGCTCTCCGGCTCATGCCTTGGAGGCTTCGTTCCACTTCGATCAGTTTGGCGACCATCTCTGTCGGCAGTTCGTGTCGATTACAGATGGCCCGCAAGGTCTCTTGCTCGTCCGAAGAGAAGACAGGGGTCTCGTACCGGATCCACTCTACGGATTCACCGATTATCTCCCGATAGATTGCGGGAACAGAGTCCCCCCAGTCATGCTCTTCAAGTCTCCAGAGAGCACGAATCGCTTCCAGTTCGCCCTTGCGTATCAGTTCGGTCTTTGCATGGCCCTCGGCGGTTGCGATGGTACGCTGAACCTCCAGGAGTCCTCGTAACAGGTCTTTTCGAGCTTCGATCGTATACGGTCCCCACGGCTGGGGGGTACCGTCCTTTGATTTGACGTGACCATCGCGACGTTTGTACTTGCGGATGGACGGCCATAGTGCAGGATCTTGCAGGGACGACAGGCGGTTACGGAAATCGAGCAGGGGCTCTAACCATTCCTCCCCGTTCTCCACCATGGCCTCCATCGAAGCGTCCCGGTTCACAACCGTACATACCCAGCACCCGAACCGGCTGTTCCCGCATGACGGGGTAGTGGTGTCAACGACAAGCGGGCACTCGCCAGCTTGGGCATTTCGGTACAGCGTGACCAGATCGCGATTGTTCCCGCCCCAAGGCGAAGGAACTTGCAAGAGGTACGTCCATACATCGTCAACGGAAAACGGCTCGATTGGAGTGTAAACGAAGGCCTTCGGCAGCGTTGAGTGCCGCGACAGGTGCGAGCCACTAATCTTGTGCAGGCTCATCACCTGCGCACGCGTGTTGCTTTCCGCACTTCGAACCCCCAAGACCACAACAACTTCGCCGAATTCCGCGACGCGATCCAAGATGAAGGCGTTCGCCGGAGAGATCTTCAAACGTTCGGTACACCATCGAAACTGTGTTGAAGGGACTGGATAGCCGCGACCGATCAGATTCACCCAAAAGGTGTCGTTGGTCTCTGGTACGACCTTATGCGACGAGATCGGGAGCCCTGCGGCCTTTGCACTCACATTGATTTGATCTAGCGTGCGATCGACATAATCGACGATCATCGGCGTCTCGACGAGAGTGTCGGAGGATATCACATACACGGGCTTTTTGAGGGCCTCTTGTGGCAATGCTTTCAGTGCGTTCCATACGAGTTGCAACGCTGTGGTCGAGTCTTTGCCACCGCTGTATCCAATTACCCACGGACGATCATCGCCGCAGTAGACCTCCCTGATCTGCTCATCTAGGTCGGACAAAAACGAGCGCGACAGATTACTGGCACGTTGGATCGTCCTTACAATATCGGTCATTTGGTCCTCTTCCGCATTTCCCTTTCGAGCTTCAGTTCCTCTTTTGAAAGCCTTAGGTCCAGAGCACGCTTGAGGAAGGCAGCGGTCAACTGCACATTAGTGGTCGCCTTGCTGATCCTCCCCGCAGACAGCGCCCTCCCTTCCCATAAGCCGACATTCCGGCGGCTCCAATCGACGGCAGCGAGGCGTGTGAGGTGCGACTCCCAGTCATTCGGATGGGCAGTGATCAAAGTGGAACCCATCAGGCCCAATGCATGCAGGGCGATTCCATGTGAGTGCACGAACTCTCTCCGAAGTTCCGCTGGGTTGGCTTTCTTCTGAGCAGCCAACTGCCATTCGTGGATTTGCGCCGACACTGCGTTCCAAAACCTTGCCGCAAGCGCCCGATCCTCTGCGGTAACGTCATCGATGCGTCGCTTTCTGAGAAGGGATTTTGTGCCTTGATAAATGCTACTCAGCGTAAAAAGTTTCAATGAACGATTGGAGATGCTGGAACGCTCCATGTCCGTAAGGGTCTTGAAGATCAAGACATCCTCGACCATGAACCGTGAGAGCTGCGCAAGCGGACTTCGCACGTCGTAGAGGATGCCGATCGTCTTGTTTGGTCGTATTGCGTATTGGTTCAGGTCGGCGAACATCTGTTGGCTGCGTTTCAGGCCGCCATCGATGAACAGGACGACCGAGATCGTCTCGTCGCCCAGTTCCGAGTTCTCTGAGAGCGCCGCCTCGATGGCGGCCCGTCGATGTTGCCCATCGTTGATGATAAACTTCGCCGTCATCGGAATCACGAGGCTCCCCATGCCGGAATCCGGTGGATTCTCTTCGAACCGGACCTCCGCATCAACGGACGCCGTGATGGAGGAAAAGACGTATTCCCGAGGGTTTTCGAGCATATAACGGGCGATCACCGGGATCCGCGTCCTGTTCAAGGGACGCTGGGCCCGAAACTCCGCAGGCAGTTCGTCCTCATCATAGAGGAACAGCTTCGGAATCAATCTGAGCGGACACATCGCGACGTAATACGCGTTGCCGGCCTGTCTGCCACGAAGGGCTGCGAAGGTGTACGTGAATGAATTACCAGGGCTCATTTGCCAATGGAAGTCTAACAGATTGACGAGTTGTTCGTGATGTAAAAAAGAGTGTACGTAATCATAATGACATACAGGAGCCCCGGAATAACATGAGCCTTTTCTGTGGTTTACTGTCCACTTCCGACTGCTATTATTCAGGGGACGCAGAAATCTGACGAGGATCAGATGCCTATCCTAACGCCATCAGAACTCAAAAATCTTGCCAAGCGCGTTGTCGATCTGGAGAAAGAGTCGATGTACGGTGACGAGGAAAGCGAGGATCAGCGCCTGAGCATGATCGAAAGGCTGATGATAGAGGAGAGCAGGAGGTTGAATCCTCAGTGATCCTGCAAAAGCTGACCGTTAAGAATTTCCGACAGTTTCGCGGTGAACATACCCTCGATTTCGCTACCTCTCCTGAGCAGAACGTCACCTTGATTCTGGGGTACAACACCTTTGGCAAGTCCGCCCTCTTGAATGCGGTGAACTTCGCCCTATACGGCGAAGTTCAACCTGACTTCGATGAAGCAGAGGACCTCCTCAATCATGCCGCAGCAACCACGCGCGAAAATCAGGTCGAAGTCCGGCTACGATTCGAGTTCCAGCAACGCGAGTATGAGGTCACACGGAAGCGAATTTACAACTTCCTTGGCAATTCTCGGAAGACTGCGATCGACGAGGTCTCCATGGCTGAGATCAAGCGACAAAGCGGCAGTAGGGTGGGAGTGCCTCATTATCAGCGCCTGATCAATCGCGCCATTCCGCCGCAAATGGCGCCCAACTTCATCTTCCACGGGGAGAAGCGCGTCAGCTTGTTCGCCTCGCGCGGAACACACAAGCAGGTAAGCGATGCGATCCGGAACATTCTGGGTTGCAATGTCATTGAAGCAGCCATCAAGGATCTACTTCTGATCACGAAGAAGCTTGATCGCAACATCGCGCGAGAATCTGGTGATGAGCAGATCAAATTGTTTCAGAACAGCATCGAACGATTCGAACAGCTGATCGAAGAGAATCGGCGGATGATCCGGGAAAAGGAAGAGTTCATCGAGGCATCGAAGATCGAGATCACTCAGCTCGAACAGCAGCTCAGAGACCACGATCAAACCAAACAGTTACAGTCGGAACTTGAACACGCAAAAGCGAAACGGCAGACTGCCGAAGTGGCCAGACTGGGAGCTCAGAAGGAGATCCACCGCTGGATAAGGGAAAGCGCCGCGTTGGTCTGCTCCGCCGCACTGTCCGAGGCGGCACTCGACGCCATCGACGAAGAGGAGTTCAGGGGGCGTATCCCTTCTGACTTCCAAGACAGCTTCATCCAGGGCCTGCTCGATGCGAAAGTGTGCATCTGCGCGCGTTCGCTCGAAAAAGGCGGAGAGGCTTGGACGGCTGTCGAGGCATTACTCACACAAGGTGGCCGCAAGGATGTCACCGACATCGCTCTCAAGGTCAAAGCGACAGCGGATAGGTACTCGAGGTCGATCGCGAAGGCCCGATCAGAGGTCGGCATTTACGAGGACCGAGTACGTTCACTGGACAAAGAGTGGAACGCTGCCAACAGGGATATTGAAGAACTCAACGCTAGGCTCCGGGGAACCAATCTCGAAGTATTGGCGGAGAAGGCCCGCAAACGGGAGAACCTCGAAGAGCAAATGGGAACGTTACAGCGCCAGATCGGCGATCTTGATCGCAAGATCCGAGTGGACCTCGAGCCTGAGCTCCAGAAGGTAAGGGGCGAATATACCCGTCGAATTCGCTCGAAGCCTGAGATGGAAAAACGAAGAATCACCCTCGGGCTCGTAGAGCAACTGGGGGCCTTTCTTGTCGAGCAGATGGAAGTGTACGAGAGCCAGGCGCGAGAGAAGGTCCTTGCACTCACAAATCAGAATCTCGCGAGCATGCACCGCGACAAGGAGGCATTCTTCGACGGAAAATTCAATCTGAGCCTTAGGGACAAGGTAACAAAATTGCAGTCGGGGAAGAGCACCGGCGAAGCCCAGCTTCTCGTATTGGCATTCACCTCAGCGCTGATTCACTTCTGCTCGGTCCGTGAAGCCGATGAGAACGAGTTCTTGGTGCCCGGCACAGTCGCCCCCCTCGTCCTGGATGCGCCGTTTGGTCAGCTTGACACCCTCTTTCAGGCAGGGGCAATTTCGTGGATTCCACGGATGGCGCGTCAGGTTATCCTCTTTGTTTCAGATTCGCAGGCACGAATACTGCAAGAATCCCCAGAGATAATGGACAAAGTGGGAGCGTGCTATGCGTTGCAGATCCCGCATGGAGAGAAGATGGTGCTGCCGTACTCGATTCGCGGTGCATCCGTCCCGAGTCTCAACGACCGCGCGGACAGCTCAACCTCGATTGTGAGGGTATGGTGATGAACCGCCGAATCTTAAGGGATGTTCGCCGCTCGATGGAATTTGAAGATATGTACAACAGGCTTGGCAATCGTGAGTACAAATGGACCGGAGGCGAGCGACCTGATGGTGCGCCGCTCTTCGGTACGTTGCGCGAGTTGCTTTGTTTTGCGGCCGTTCTCGGTTTCCAGCTCGGCCGAAGAGAAGAACTGGCCGGACACACTACAGCTCCGATCCCCGAAGAGGTCTTTGCAAAGTACGAGGATGCTCTCTCCTGTGTCAGGATGATCGCTCTTGCTCATACAAAGGATTACATGATCTTTGCAGAAGAGCGAATCGACGAAATGGTGAACATCTTTGAGGAGTACGCCCTGGGTGGGTCTCGGCTCCTCAATCACTTCCTTTCGGAGTTACCAACGGACATCTTGGGTGCGGAAGCGCTGCTTGAAGGATTGCGAAGAGAGAAGCTTCTGCCCCCACGAAGTTCAAATACTGGTGGCGGGTTGGGGGCTGTTCGCTTTTGAGACTGCGTGATCTATCACTCAAGTCCGTATACAACAGCGAGAAGGACAATCTCCTCCGCGACTTCTATATCCCAGCGCTCTCATGCTCCACGTCCTACTCAAGGGCCGTCGGGTTCTTTTCGGCCTCGACCCTCTCATATGCCGCCCAAGGCCTGACTGCATTCGTTCAGAACCAAGGCAGAATGCGCCTTATCATTGGCGCAGAGCTTGAGGCTGAGGAACATGATGCTGCATTGCGCGGCTACGCCGAACGCGCCGCGTTACCCGATATGCTCGCCAGGAACTTCCAAGCGGTACTTTCCGAGGTCAATGAACGCCTGTTCCTGAAGAGGCTCGAAGCACTCCAATGGCTGGTCTCGCATAATCACCTCGATATCAAGGTGGCCGTTCGTCGTCGTGGGATGTACCACGAGAAGATCGGCATTTTAGAGGACGCCACCGGTGACTTTATCGTGTTCCAAGGTTCGGCCAACGAAAGCGTGTATGCGCTGAGTCCTGACTTTAACTATGAGTCGATCAATGTGTTCAGGAGTTGGAGAGAGGGGGAGGAGGAGTACTTCGGAGCCCATGTGGACTCGTTCAACGACCTCTGGGCGGGAAGGTCCCCCTCCACCCTCGTCGTCGACTTTCCTGAGGCATCACGGCTACAGCTCCTCGCGAGGGTCGTTTCGCTGCCGGACGACACATCGACAGAATTGGAGTTGGCCCGCCAGTTCCAGGAACGACAGGATCTGCTCGAGCGGGACGCGCTCTCCGTTCCCGCGGGATTCGAGGTCTTCGATCATCAACGGGCTGCCCTCGCGGCATGGCAGAAGCAGGATGGTGTCGGAATTCTGGATCTTGCGACCGGGGCAGGAAAGACGTTCACCGCCCTGTACGCAGCAACCAAACTACTACGGGTGACGCATCGCCTGTTTCTGATCATTGCGGTTCCGTACCAAGTGTTGGCAGAGCAATGGGAGGAGGAACTGGCGGCCTTTGGTGGCAAAGCGATAATGTGCTCATCGCTCAACCCGAACTGGCCACAAGAACTGGCAGTGAAGGTCGATGCCTTCAGAACGGAGCGCGTAAGCTTTGTGGCAGCGATATGCGTAAATGCAACGCTCGCTTCTGATCGGTTCCAGGAATTGGTTGCCCGAATTAAGGACAGCAATAGCGTTCTGTTCGTCGGCGATGAATGTCATCATCACGGCACCGTGCGGTACGATCGCGCTCTCCCCGAAAACGCAGGTATGCGATTGGGGCTTTCGGCTACCTATGAGCGGCATGGCGATCCCGATGGAACGGCCAGGCTTGAGGGCTATTACGGCCCGGTTGCGTATACCTTCACATTGGCAGACGCCATCGAGAAGGGCTTCCTCGTCCCGTATCGCTATAATTTGGCACTCGTGGAATTGTTGCCAGATGAAGAGGACCAATACGGCCAAATCGCACAGAGGATCAGGGAGCGGTTCCATGCCTTGAAGGACCAAAACCTGGGCAGTCCTCTTGATGACGATGTAATAAAGGCACTCCTTCTTCGCCGCGCCCGTTTCCTCGGCACATTGGCATCGAAACGCCAGCGACTAGCCGAACTCGTGGACGCGGGCAATGTTACCATGCGCACATTGATTTACTGTGGGGAAGGTCGAGCACAAAACGACGATAGCGAAGATTCGGACGATGCCATTGATGTGGAGGATCTGCAGAACATAGATATCGTCACTCGCATGGTCTCGAACCGGGGCTTCAGGGTCGCCAGATTCACTTCAAGAGAGAGCCCCAATGAGCGCCGTGAGATCTTGTCGATGTTCCGCACGGGAAACATCGAGGTGCTCACCGCAATCCGTTGCTTGGACGAGGGCATGAACATCCCAGCGTGCGAGACCGCCTTCATTCTCGCGAGCTCGACAAATCCTCGCCAGTTCATACAGAGAAGAGGTCGCATATTGCGCCGAAGCCCTGGGAAGCTTTCAGCGACCCTGTGGGACTTCCTCCCCCTGCCGCCCAAGAGCAGTGTTTCCGAGGAACATGAGAAACAGATACTACGGAAAGAGCTGGGGCGGATCAGCGAGTTCAGCCGCCACTCGATGAATTTCATGGATACGTACCGAGTGCTTTCCCCGTTGCTCCAGCGCTACGATCTTGGAGCCGACTTCTTGCTCGGTGATGCCTCTTAGTCTTGGCGGATTTCTGCATAGGCTGGCTGCCGGATAAGTGGAAACACGCTCAGGCAGCGCGAATGGCAAGCTTGCAGAATCCACCCCGTCATTTCATAGAACCTATGGCCGCTTATACGCGAGCATCCTGTCGCCGTCGTATTTCTCCTCATAGACCCATCCGGATTTGTCGAATAGCTCAGGAACGAGCGTGGCAAGCATGGGCTGAACGCGAAATGGAATCCGGTTCTTCAAATCGGCCGCCTTCTTCGCTCAATACGTCCCGACATTGGCTTCGCGCTCGTCGTGATTCGCCCCTTGCAGGCCGGATCGGCCTTCGAAGCTCTCTCGACGTCGCCGCCTTTATCGCGCGCGATCTCCGCAAGAAGACGCCCGCTCGCCACGGAGCGTGGCTCCTCTTGCATCACGTCCTTCGCGGATGCATGCTGATCGCGGTGTTTGATCAGCAGCCATGCGTCTTTCCCAAAGTCACGGGTGCGAACCAGGACCCACGAACCTTGCAGCTTCTTCCCCTGAAGCGTGAACTTGATCTCTCCCCGCTGCAATGAACCGTCCACATCGGCGTCTTCCGGATGCCATGTTCCCCGGTCCCATAACATCACCGTTCCCGCTCCATATTGGCCGTCGGGAATCACGCCCTCGAAGTCGCAGTACTCGACCGGGTGGTCTTCCGTCCGCATCGCAAGGCGCTTCACTACCGGATCCAGTGAAGGCCCCTTCGGAACGGCCCAGGATAGGAGTACGCCGTTCCATTCCAGGCGAAGATCGTAGTGCAGGTGCGAGGCCATATGCTTCTGTACGGCGTACCGGAGCGGTCCATCCCCATGGCTCGCATCATCTGCGCCCCGCGGCTCCGTTGTCACTCCGAACTGACGCTTCTTCCGGTATTCACTGAGTTTCATACAAGCCTATGAGTCGGGATTTCCATTTTGCCTGTCGGATGCGAGCCAATATAGGCGTGCGAACACAACTGTATCAGGGCGCCATGGGAGATCATATGGTATCTGTCACTCATCCTCGCAATTTGGCATACTGCTCCCGCGTCAGTTTCAACCAGACGGAACCGTTGCCCATGCTGATCTCGTGCTCGATCGCCCGGCGGCCGGCGAGATTGAAGTCGGCTCCCCACATCTGTGGATGACAGACTTTGAGTATTCGCCTATTCTTCTCCCATGTCAATGCACTACTGCCAACAGGGAGCGGTCAAGCCAAACGTCTACGTGGTGACGTGCAAGAAATGCACCCGCAGCATCCCAGCCGGCGCTCAGGAGTTCCCCAGAGGCAATCTGGTGGTCCAATGCCCGCTTTGTAGCGAGTTGCGCCGGTACAGACCCTCTGAGGTCTATCTGGGCTTTCCTGACAGCCATCTCCAACAGCAACAGGTGTCCGTCACGCGGAGACGGAAGGTCGCCACAGCGCCTGGTTCCATTATAAGGATGGGCGCACAAATCCACGTTTCATAATGCTGGATGTGGGGCACACGACAGCTTCCCGACTAGCCGACAGTTGTAGACGATTCGACGATTTCTATCTCAGAGTCCGTCAATCCGTAAAGTTCATACACCAACTTGTCGATCTGCCGATCCGTCGCCTCAATCTGGCGTTCGACAACTATTCGCTCTTGATCCGTTCGGGCCTTCCCATACTCGCCTTTAATTTTGATTAGTGAGTCAACTAGCCCAACCAACTGTGTGTCAACCGGCTTCATTGGAAAAGCGTCCAGTTGCTTCTTCGTATACCACGGGTATAGAGAGTCGAAGATTGAGTACTTGTTTCTCAGGTACCACGCCCCAATTCCCGAAAGCATGACCCCGAGGACGTGTTTCAAAGTCTCCGCCCTCCCGTCTCTCGCCAGCCCTATGTAAAGAGACTGATCGACGGCTACCTCGCCGTTGAGCAGGGTGCCACTGAGAGTTCTGCCCAAGATCTTTCGGAGCACTATCTTCCGCTTGTAGAAAAAGTCGGGTTCTCTTGGCTCAGCAAGCCACGGTCCGTATTTTATGAACCGTCCGCTCGGCGTCATCTCGTATCGCCCAACCTGCTTACCCTTGACTTCAGGGAGGTATGTATCGTCGAGTTTCTTATCGGCGTGATAAGACCGCTCCTCCTTATCTCGATTCGTCTGATGCCCATGCACAAATGCGCTTTCTCCATAACCATCCGTTCGATACGCATGTAGTCCTCGGTTGGTCCTCAAGAGTGTGGCGAGGGGGAAGCTGCCTTTCTCAATCAGTTTGATGATCCTGCCCACCCCAGCCGAGCCTCTTGGGTCGATTAGGTTTCGTTCGATTGCAGCTGCCGGGCTGATAATGTTGCAGCTTGCGTAAGACTCAGGAGAGGCGAATCTTATGATCGGGAAATCGCACGGGGAGTCGGCATTCTTCACGACAAAGATTGAATTCTCCAAGGTGACTTTCTTGAACACGGGGTAATCAAATACAGCTAGCTCTTGAATCTGTTGTCCTAGGATGAAATTTCTGATTCTCGATATTCTTTCGGAGTTTAACCATGAGTCAGAGACGATAAAGGATACTAGGCCGTTCTTTCGCGCCAAACCTAAGGCCTTTTCCATAAAGTAGACGTAAAAGTCTGTCTGGTATTGAGCATATTGGTAGCGTAGGTCGAAGTATTCGTTATCTTCTTTTGCTGCGGAGTAAAGATATGGTGGATTTCCTATCACAACATCAAATCCGCCAGCGTTCATGATTGAGTTGAAGCCATCTTTCCCATGCCAGTCGAACGCGTTAATTCGGTATATTGTTTCTTCATCTATTAGTTGCATCTGGCGGGTCTTGAAATAATCCGTTGATATCAGTGAGTTGCCGCACTTTATATTCTTGCCAAGATCAGGCAACGCCCGTTCGTGAAAGAGCTTCAACTGGCTTTCACCCTCCAGGACCTTGAGCAGGAGAGAAAGCTTGGTCACCTCGACAGCTTGGCTGTCGATATCAACGCCATATATGTGCCGCACTAAAATCTTCTTCTTCTCGTTCAATGTCAGTCGCCAGTTGCCAACCTGGTCACGAACGATCTCATTCTGGTGCTTCTGCGGTCCGTCATTGACATAGGCGTCGCGATACCAGTTCATCAGGTACTGATAGGCCCCGATCAAGAATGAACCCGAGCCGCAAGCTGGATCAAGGACGCGGATATTGGCCACCTGTTTTGGAGACTTCCCGTCCAGCAGCTTACCAACCGTACTCTTCACGATATAGTCCACAATGTAGGTCGGCGTGTAATAGACGCCACCCGCTTTCCTTACCTCGGGTTTTGGCTCTATCTTTACCTGTCGCGCAGGCGTAATCCTGATGACCTGTCCGAGAAACTGCTCGTAGACCTGACCGAGAATGTCCGCTGGTACGTGCGAGAATGCGTATGGGCTTTCGGGGTAGTAGAGACGCTTCAGTATGGGTTTGAGTCTGGCGTCATCAACTTTCAGCGTGGGCGTAATGGTGTCGGGATTTTCTTCGCGATCCTTTTCTTTTTGAAAATGAAAGAGGCCGGAGTTGTAACGCTCATCTGCCTTGCGAAACAGTTCGCAGAGTTGCGGATAAATGCCGGAGTGTTCGGTCAGCTTGCGAAGCTGTCCGTAACCTTCCAATCCCCGGTCTTCGCAGATGCGAAGGAAAATGATGCGATCAATCGTGCGTTGCACTGCAAAGTTGACTTCACGCTGCGTAAGCTTGGGATTTCGGACTGCCATCGATGCCGCGAGGTCGTGACGCCAGGTTTCGATTTCAACAAGAAACGCCTTATCAACCTCGGTTGTGCCCTTCTTCGCTTTGGCGGAAACGACAAAGCGGTCAAATGACCCCTGAAGGACTGCCTCTTTCGAGAAACGCGCATATATCTCTTCCCACTTATCTGGGTAGTCCCTGTAGGTGTAATAAGAAATGCGAGCTGTGGACGCCTTGTCGCCCTGTTTCGGTGCTATGCGGCAGTCGTAGATTGCCAACTCATCAAAACTGGAAAGCACAGACAAAGGCAGTTTCGATGACCAACCATACCGCCGCAGTTGCAGCGCTGGATCGGCGTTATCCTTCAGCCTCACCGCAGGCTTCTTTGCCTCAAGGTAGAACTTCGGTGTACCTCCTACTCGGAAGCAGTAGTCAGGCGTTCCCTCATCCGTTTCCCTGGTTGGCTCGTGAACGACATCCTTGTATGTCTCTGAGTAGCGATGTCGATTGTTTACGTCCCAACCGAGAGCTTCAAAAAATGGGTCGAGGAACTCGCGTCGTAGCTCTGTTTCGTTGTAGCGATTGGAGCGAAAGTCCGCCTCGTTCCGCTCAAAATGTTCGACCAGATCGAGAATCTCTTGTGGTGGTGTCATTCAGTGAACACGATAAACCTTTGTCTCTTGAACTGGTATAGCAAACTTTGTCCCGGCGGCACTGCGGCACGGGCGAAGAGGGCATATCCCAGAGCAGAAACCTGGTTCTGTGTCGGAGGGATGGTGCGTTCGACGTTATACTTGCCCCGCGCCGCCGCCCCCGCTTCCCACGATTCAGGCGTTTAGGATGCCTAAAAAGCTGGGCGCAAGCGCAGGTTAGCCCCACCCTCAGCCCCGCCTAGCCATCTCCAACAGCAACAGGTATCCATTACGCGGAGACGGACGGGCGGCTGGTGAGCAGTGCCACGGGTCTTGCTCAACTTCCAGCACTGCGGGGGATGGTGGAGCGTCCATTTCATCAAAGCCGACTGCCGGACGCTGATCGGCCCGAATAGAGTGGGATCCACCAGGGCCCCGCCGTGGTACGCTTTCGCCATGTGTGGGCGCTACTACCGAATCTCCGACAAGCAGGCGATCGTTGACCACTTTCATTCCCCGGCGGCAACCGATGAGCCGTTCCCCCCTGGCTACAACATCGCACCTGGTACCACCCAGCCCGTCATCCGTCAGGGCCGCGACACCGGAGCCCGCGAGCTGGTCGGCATGCGCTGGGGCTTGGTCGGCTTCGGCTCGAGCGGGCCGGATCCTACACGCTCCACCTTCAACGCCAGGAGCGAGAATCTCACCAAGAGCGACCTCTGGCGCGTCCCACTGCACAAGCGCCGGTGCCTCGTGCCCGTCTCCGGCTACTACGAGTGGGGGCGCAAGCCCGACAAAGTACCCTTCCGCTTCACTCTACGTGACGAGCCGCTGTATGCCCTCGCTGGCTTGTGGGACGCCTGGAAGAATCCGGCCGGCGACTGGTTGCAGAGCTTCTCAATCATCACCGTGAAGGCCAGCGCCGCGATGAGCACCATCCACGA